>CAZWRO010000001.1:0-5515 GCA_964635365.1 uncultured bacterium
GATATCTGACGATTGAGCGGGAGGTGGGGGAGGACCCGGCGGCGGACATCGTGACCGCGGCGAGCTTCCTGCGGGAGCAACTGAAGGGGCTGTAGTCAGTGGACAGCATGGTTGCACGCCTGCGGTCCGAACCTATGACCAGGATCGTCGCGCTGGGGTCTTCGAACACGGAGCTGGCCTATCACTGCGAGGGGCGACATAACTGGTTCGACTGGCTGGAGGTGGGTCTGCGGGATCAGTACGGCCGCGTGCATCAGACGATAAACGCGGGCGTGTCGGGCGAGACGTCACGCGAGATGCTCGGACGCTTCGAGCGAGATGTTGCACTGCACCAGCCGCACGTGCTTATCGTGACCGTCGGCGGGAATGATTGCAGCCCCGCCAATGACGTGTCGGAAGATGAGTTCCGGGGCAATCTCAGGGAGCTTGTGCGAAGAGCGCGCGACCTGGAGGAATGCCAGCCGATCCTTCAGACCTACTACAGCTTCGACTTGGAGAAGATGCAGGAGCAGCCCTACCCGGAGCCCGAGCAGGCGGTGCGCTTCCCGGGCTATATGGAGGTGGTGCGGGAGGTGGCCGCGAGGGAAGAGGTGGTGGTGTTCGATCACCTCGTTAGGTGGGAGAGGCTGCGCCTGGCGAAGCCGGAGATCTATCGGAGGCTGATGCGGGATACCTTGCACGTGAATCCCGGTGGGAACATGGTGATCGGGCTGGAGGTGCTGCGCCGGTTCGGCGCCAAGGTTGCGGGGGAGACGGCCGGGCGGTGTGCGGAAGGGCTTCAGGTGCAGCGGATGCTCGACGAGCTGGAGCGTCAGTAGGAGCCGTATTCACCGGCGGCTTCGAGCATGGCGACGACGTTCTCGGGGGGAACTTCGGGTTGCACGTTGTGGACCTGGCAGAAGATGAATCCTCCGCCGGGCGCGAAGTCTGCGAGGCGCCGCTTCACCTCCTCCTCGACCTCCTGCACGCTGCTCCGGCTGAGGACATGTTGGGTGTCGCAGCCCCCTCCCCAGAAGGTTATGTCGCGTCCGAAGTCGCGCTTCAGGCCCGCCGATTCCATGCCCGCGGCCGAGACTTGCACGGGGTTTAGGGCATCCACGCCGATCTCGATGAGATCGGGGATTGCCCAACGCACGGAGCCGCAGGCGTGCAGCAGCAGCGGGCGCCCGCTGCTTGCTTTGAGGTGAGCGAAGAGACGCTTCTGGTGGGGTTTGATGCGCTTGCGGTAGAGGTCCGGGGAGAGCATCGGCCCCGTCTGGGTGCCGAGGTCGTCGTTGACGAGGACGACGTCCACCGCGTCGCCGAGGGCGGGAAAGAGCTGGTCGGCGCGTTGGCAGTAGGCGTCTACGAGCTCGGATAGAAGCGCATCGGGCAGCTGTGGGGCGAGCACGAGATCCATCATGAAGGCCTCGAAGCCGCGGAGGATTTGGCCGGCGGCGAGGAGGTGGGACTGGAAGTTGAGCACGGCTGCGCGGTCGGACTGGTCGTGGAGCAGGCGCGCGCGTCGGGCTAGGCCTTCGATGCCTTCGTCGGCGAAGGCCGGCCAATCGAAGCGGGCGATGGCCTCGCGGTGGCGGGCGAGATCGGCGGGAGACGCTACCTCTGAAAGAGGCGGGTTGACGGGATCGAAGTGGTACCCGGTCGAGGCCCGGCGCCCAACTGCGATCCCGGCATCGTCCACGGCTTCTTCCGTCCCATCGGGACCGGGGGCAGTACGCCACAGCTCGGGGAGCTCGCAGGGGCTGCCGTCCGGAAGGTGATCGGCGCGCCACCGGCGCGGCTCGAAGATGACCGGATAGGCGGCGAGGCCGAAGCGGTCCTTGAGATCGTCCTCGATCAGGGCGACGTGCTGGTAGGGCTCGAAGACGCGACCACCTTCAGCGAGGCGGAGGAATCGCTTGAGGTGGTTGTAGGCCGCAGCCGTCATTCCCGACGACTCGGTGCCGCCGAGGTCTACGGGGACACGGTCGGGTTCTTTGTGCTGGAGCGCAGCGAGCACGCGCTCGCGATGGGTCAAGGGAATGTCTCCACTACGGAGTCTCTTGCGTTATGGTTATCCTGTAGTTGTCCACAGGGGCACTCCATGGTGTCTTTCCGGCCCGTTTCTTGCCTTGCCGTCGTAACGGTAAGGCAAGAAACGCTTTAGCGGCAGATTGTGCGACCGGGATAACTGTCTTCTTTCTCAGTTACCCTGCTACTCACCTAGCTCGTCGGACTGGCCGGGGAATTCCTCCCATTCGGCCTCGGTCAGCCCCCGACTCTCGAAATCCTCGTGCACCACGAGCGCTCTTGGTAGGTCGGAGCGACTGACGAAGATGGCGATGCAGGCGGAGCCGGTTCCCCCTATGGGTGGGGGGAGGGCTTGGACGGTGCCGAGGAGTTTGTCGAAAGACCACCCCGGCTGCGCGCGCGAAAGTATTCCCTGGGAGGCGAGTGTGTCTTGGAGCAGTTTGGCGTGGATCTCGCCGGTGACCGTGCAGAGGCGAACTTGTGTGGGGTCCGGTTTCTGCTGGGAACAATCCGCGTCTGAACCGGGGAGAGTGGGCACGAGGGCGGTCCCGCAACTGGGACAGCGGTCGATGCTGGCAAGGTATTCGAATCGGCAGTCGGGACAGAAGGCCATGATGGGATTGCTCGCGCCCCGATGTTAGCAATGCTGGGCGGCGGGTGCAAGCCCCTGCAGTTCGGGCCGGCGCCGCTGCCGGGCGGTGGGCGGTAGTCGGCTGGCGAGCTGGCGCAGGAGGCGGCTGCGTTGCGGGGAACATCAGGATACTGTCGGTGGTGTGCGGGCGCGGGGGCTTTGAGGCAGTGGAGGGCGTGGCCAGTGGATGACATTCGCGTGGCATCGGTGCAGTTCGAACACGCCGCCGGGGACAAGGAGGCGAATCTGGAAAAGATTCGCGCCTTCGTTGCTCGGGCGGCGCGCGAGGGAGCGGCTATCATCGCCTTCCCGGAATGCTGCGTGACGGGCTATTGGTTTCTGCGACACCTTTCCCGTGACGAGCTGACGAAGCTGGCCGAGCCTATCCCGGAGGGGCCCTCCTCGCAGGCGCTTATGGCGCTTGCGAAGGAGCATGGAATGACCGTGGGAGCTGGTCTGGTGGAGATGGGGGAAGACGGTAGGCTATACAACAGCTACCTCGTGGCAATGCCCGACGGCGGGTTCGGACGCCACAGGAAACTGCACGCCTTCGTGAGTGAGCACATAGACTCAGGGTCGGAGTACACGGTGTTCGATACTCCGCATGGGTGCAGAGTTGGGGTTTTGACGTGCTACGACAACAACCTCGTGGAGAACGTACGGGCGACTGCACTGATGGGGGCGGAAGTGCTGCTGGCGCCACACCAGACGGGGGGATGCACCTCCAAGAACCCCAACATCATGGGGTTGATCGATCGGGGGCTCTGGGACAGGCGGAAGACCGATCCGGAGGCGATAGAGCAGGAGTTTCTGGGACCGAAGGGACGAGAGTGGCTGATGCGCTGGCTCCCGAGCCGCGCGCACGACAACGGTATGTTTCTGGTGTTCAGCAACGGGGTGGGCGTTGACGACGACGAGATACGCACGGGCAACGCGATGATCATCGATCCTTACGGTAGGATTCTGTGGGAAACTTGGGAAGCTGATGATGCTATGGTCGTGGCCGATCTGGATGGCTCGCTGCTCGAACAGAGCACCGGCCGAAGGTGGATCAGGACGAGGCGACCGGAACTGTACGAGTCCTTGAGCGTGCCGACGGGAATGGAACGGGATACGCGCCGCGTGCGATTCGATAAGAAGGGACTCTAAGATGACCAGGTTTCAGCCGATCAAGCGGGCACTACTCTTCCTGATTCCACTGCTGGTCATCCTGATTGGCGGCGCGTCGGCGCGGCGCGATGCAATATCTTCGGCGGAGAGAAGCGACATGGGAGATCGAGAGAACGCAATCGGCGGGCAGTCGGCGAGCGTGCCGGGGCCGGCGCTGCGGCAGGACGAGTGGAGGGTTCTGGGTCCGGGCGGCGGCGGGACGATGATCGATCCCACGATAAGTCCGCACGACCCGAGGATAGTGGCCGAACACTGTGACATGACAGGAGCCTACATCACACTCGACGGCGCACAGTCCTGGCGGATGGTCAACCTGGGCACGGTCGTGCAGACGTTCGCCTTCGACCCGAACAACGCGGCGGTGCTGTACGCCGGGACTTATGCGTTGTGGAGGAGTGAGGACACAGGGCTCACGTGGAGCATGATCTTCCCCGACCCTGCGCAGAATACCGTGTTGCATATGCTGGGAGACCATGCCGGTCCTTACCTAAGCACGGATGATCCTGATTATCCCTCCGGCTGGGCTGGAGTGCAGGCGATAGCAGTTGACCCCGGTGACTCGAATCGCGTCTACACGGCGTTTGGTGGTCGGGGCGCGTCGCTGATGGTGACGGAAGACGGCGGCCGCACCTGGTCGGCGCTCAGGCAGTTCTCGCGGGAGGAGGTGCACGCTCTGCACATCGGCTCCGAGGCCTCTGGCGCGGGGGCTGTCGTCTCCGTCGTGTGTGCGAGTGGCGTCCATCGGTATGCCGGCGGCTCCTGGGAGCACTTCCCCGGTCCGTCGGAGGGAGGAATCCAAGCCGCCAGCGTCGGTGAGATGGGCGACTCAGGCGAACTCGCGATCTATGCTTTGATGGGGCGAGGGGGTCGCGATTGGGATATGCCTGCGGGCGTGTATGTGTCCATGGATGGTGGTGTGACGTGGACGGATGTCGGCGAGGGGATTTTGGAGGCCCCGGAGGGCAGGAACTATCGTTTCCGAGGCGTGGCCTGCGCCGGTCAAGACGCCGGGACGGCGTATGTGGGGTTCCGCATGGCTGGCGAGCGGCCGTACTGGCGGATCGCTCACTCGGGGATCGTCAAGACGACCGACGGGGGGAATTCCTGGAGGATTGTGTTCGAGGAGGCGGACGGGCCTTCGGCCAATCTGGAGGTTTCCTGGATTGAGGGGCGCGCGGCGGACGAGTCGATCTGGTTCGATGCGCCATATAGCTTGGGCGTGGCCCCCACGGACCCCAATGTCTGCTACGCGACGGATTTGTTTCGAAGCTACCGGACGCTGGACGGCGGGGAGATGTGGCAGCAGGTGAACTCGGTGAGGGTGGGGGAGGATCGATGGACGACGCGGGGGCTGGATGTGACGACGTGCTACGGGATGCACTTCGATCCGTTCGACGTGAACCATGTGTTCATCAGTTACACCGACATCGGCCTGTTCCAAAGCGCGGATGGCGGGGCCTCGTGGATGGGTTCGACGGAGGGCGTTCCGGGTAGCTGGAGGAACACGACTTACTGGATTGAGTTCGATCCGGAGGTCGAGGGGCTGATGTGGGGCGTGTTTTCGGGGACTCACGATCTGCCCCGGCCCAAGATGTGGCGCGGCCGGGGACCGGACCGCTACCAGGGGGGTGTCGGCGTCTCCACGGATGGCGGACGGAGCTGGACGCTTTCCAACGAAGGGATGCCGCAGACGGCCGCGACGCA
>CAZWRO010000001.1:5615-20361 GCA_964635365.1 uncultured bacterium
TCCCGATGATGTGGGGGGCGGCGTGTTCGTGTCTACCGATGGGGGCGTGACGTGGAGCGAGATGTTCGCTGAATCACAGCATGTGTACGCCATCACGATCGACTCGAATGACCCGAACGTGCTGTATATCTGCGGGTTCAACTCGGCCGCCTACCGTTCGACGGATCGGGGCGAAACATGGACGCGAATCCGGGGGTACAACTTCAAGTGGGGGCATCGGGTCATTCCGGATCCGGTAAACCCAGCGAAGGTGTACATCGCGACTTTCGGCGGCAGTATGTGGCACGGCCCGGCGGCGGGTGATCCGGAGGCGGCGGAGGACATAGTGACGCCGGTGCCGAGCGCGGTTTCACTTGGGCGCTAGCCAATGGCGAGAGGCCGCGTCCTGTAACTTGGAGTTCGTGAGACGGAGCCGCGGGTTGCATCGACGTGAAGTCGGGGGGATGCGACGCGGCTGCGGATATGCTGGACACCAAGCGAGAGCAATGCGGAGGGGGTGGGATTCGAACCCACGAGGGCCTTTCGGGCCCCAACGGTTTTCAAGACCGTCTCCATCAACCGCTCGGACACCCCTCCGAGAGCAAGGCGGGCGCCTGTCTTCTATCTCTGCTAGACGATAGCAAGCGCGGTCGGGGGCGTCAAGCGTAGCGACGGATGCTCATTAGCACCTTCCCGACGATCTGCACCTCGTCGGCGACTATGGGACCCATGCTCTTGTTCGCGGGCTCGAGGTGAATGCGGCTGCGGAGACGGCGAAAGCGCTTCACGGTCGCCTCGTCTTCGAGCAGGGCCACGACGATGTCGCCATCCTCGGCGGACGGCTGCTGGCGAACGACCACGTAGTCTCCGTCGAAGATGCCGGCGTCGATCATAGAATCGCCCTGGACCTGGAGCATGAAGCACTTGTCGTCCTTGACCACGTCCCGCGGCAGCGGGAAGACTTCCTCGATGTTCTCTGTGGCGAGGATGGGTTGACCCGCGGCGACGGTGCCTACCACGGGGACAGCCACCATTGGGACGGGCACCATGGTGGGGTCGTCGGCCTGCAGTATCTCCACCGAGCGGGCCTTGGTGCGGTCTCGCTTGATGTATCCCTTGCGCTCCAGCGCTTCAAGGTGGCGCTGAACCGTGCAGCTTGAACGGAGCCCAAGACGATCTCCGATTTCGCGCACAGTGGGGGGATACCCCTTCTCTCCGGTGATGGTGTGTATGCTCTCCAGCACCTGACGTTGCCGCTCAGTAAGACCTCGCATAGAGTTCTCCCTTCAAGCTCCACGGCCCCATGCTGTCTAATGATACCACGTCTCAGGGGAGTTTGCAAACAGCCGTTTGAAATTTAGCGCCGTTCCTCTTGACATCAAACTTATGTATGGTATTCTCTGGCATCACAAACCTCTGTTTGCTGGGCGGGAAGACTGCGATGACCAAGCGATGCGGATGGACGAAGTGGCTGATAGCCGGAGTGCTGGCATTGATGCTGGGATCCTTACCCGTCGCCGCGCGGCCGGAGCGAGAGAGCACAGTGCCGCCTTTAGTGGTGAGGGTTCAGTACGGTGACAGTCTTTGGACGCTGGCGCGGCAGCATGGCGATCCCCATCGGGACGTCCGGGCGGTGGTTGCGGAGATCACGCGGGTCAACTCAGTCGACCCGGGCGAGCTGCGGCCGGGCATGGAGATCACAATCCCCGCGAAGTGCCTTCCATGACGCCGGAGGCCGCTGCGTGCGCAATTCATCCTGGTGTACTGTTTGAGTTGTTCAGCATATGCAAAAGTGGAACCGTTGTGGTATCCTACTGCAGATGAGGCGAGCGGGAGCAAGAGGAGGAATGGAAGTGAGGCGGCTGGCGATAGGTATTGCAGTTGCGCTGTTGGTTGGCTTGCCTGGTGCGGCGCTGGCAGCGCCATCCTTGCACGGGCCGACCGGACTGGTGATGATTCCCACCGCAGAGGTGCTCGGAATGGCCCAGTGGAATGCTGGAGTGACCGCTGTACGAATCGGAGATGGTGCAGACGAGAACGTCGTTTACGCCAATTTGGGCCTGCTGCCGAGCTTCGAGTTGGGATTCGCCCGCGACAAGTTCGAGGCCTCTGAAGCGGAGACTGTGGTCAATGCCAAGTTGCGATTGGCGGGTCCGTTTCCAGGGGAAACGTCCTTCGCCGCGGGCCTGATTGACATCACGGATCAGATAGACAGGTCGGGTTACGCGGTGGTGAGCCACACGCTGGGCGCCGGACTGCTCATGCGCGAGGGCCAGATCACGGCGCCGCAACTCCATGTGGGCCTAGGCGGCGGGAGATTCGACGGGCTGTTCGCAGGGGTGTCCACGACAGTCAATCGACGCGTGGGAGTGATGGTGGAGTATGACGGCGAGGACTTCAACGCGGCGGCGAAGTGGCCGCTCTCCGTGAACCTCGAGGCCACGGTGGCGGCTCTGGACGGTGTAGAGGACTTCGGGGTCGGAGTCTCGTTCTCGAATCCCTGGTAGGGGCTAATGGTCTGATGCTTACGGCCCGCGGCGTCTGCCGCGGGCCTTCATTTGGGGGGAGGAAGTCAATGACCAACGGGAAGTGTCGAGATATCGCGCGCTCGATAGACCATTCGCTGTTGCATCCGGCTATGACAGAGGGCGAGCTTACGGAGGGGACGCGCGCGGCGGCGGAGTGGGGAGTGGCATCGGTGTGTGTGAAGCCCTACTTCGTGGCCAGGGCGCGAGTGTTGCTGACGGGGTCAGCAGTCAATGCAGGAACGACGGTGGGATTCCCCCACGGGGGGCATGCAAGCGCGGCCAAGCTGGCAGAGGCCAGACATGCCTTGGAGGACGGCGCACAAGAGATCGATATGGTCGTGAACATCGGGAAGGTCCTGAGTGCGGACTGGAGTTATGTTGAGGATGAGATCGGCGCGATTGTGGGCCTCGGACATGAGGGCGGCGCAGTCGTCAAGGTTATCTTTGAGAACTGCTATTTAGAAGAGGAGCACAAGCGCAGGCTCAGCCGGATAAGCCGCGAGGTGGGGGCGGACTTCATAAAGACCTCGACGGGGTACGGAAGCGGGGGAGCGACTGAAGATGATCTTCGTCTGATGCTGGAGGAGGCCGGACCGCAAATGGGAGTTAAGGCGGCCGGCGGGATCCGAAGTTACGACCAGCTACTCCATCTGCGCGAGCTGGGGGTGCGTCGGTTCGGGTTGAGCCAGACCGAGCGTATTCTGGCCGAATGTCGTCGGGAGACGGGGGGTTCGTAGTCCGCCGTGTTGGCGGGGCCATAATCTACTCGGTGCTGACTATCTTGATGCAAACGTCGGGGCACATCAAGGCGCACTGCGCACAGCCGGTGCAATCGTCCGGCTTAATCAGCGATGCGGGGTGAAAGCCTCTAGTGTTGGTGTGCTTGGCCCTCGCGATAGCGCGATGCGGGCAGGCCGCCATGCAAAGCCCGCAATCCTTGCACATGTCTTCGTCCACAATGATCGTGAAGCGCGCCTTTGTTCTGGACACGACACGTGGTTCGCCGCGAGGTAGGTCTCTCCTGCCACCTTAGCTGGACTCCCAAGGCAGCCGGAGCGTCAGCTGCAATGCCAGCAGCGGCAATCTGTCAGTCTGCAGCTCATTGGCAAGCGACTGTTCTGCTGCGACGAAGACCACCGGGAGGCCCAGCGCCTCGGCGCTCTTCTCGACTGTTTCCAGGCCTCGACGAACATCCTCGCTTCGCGTCATCGTTCCCAGGTGTGGGTTCGCAACGAGGCCTGTCAGACGAAGCTGCGAGGCGTCTTGGATCACCCGTGAAAGATCAGCAATCGCCTCGTGAGAGGCGGTGGAGGGTCGGAAGGGATTGACGACCACCCACATGTCGTATCCGCGGCTCTCAATGTCGGGTGCGTACACGCCCAGCAGCCGCGCGCCCTCGGGATCTCCGCCAACGTCGAGCACTAGGTGAGGATCCCGGGCGTGGAGTGCTCCGGAGATCTCTGGGGGAAGGGCGGGCACCTCGTAAGAGGCGAGCTTTCCTTCGGGCGCGACAATCCGCAATCCTTCGCGTTCGAGCTGTCTGCGGAAGTCGCCCACGCGGAAGTAGGGGGTGATCACATCGAGATCGGCCAGGCAGGGGGCTTCCCCGGCGACCAGAGCTGCCCGTGCGTAGTTGATGGCGACCTCGGTCTTTCCGCTGCCGAAGGCGCCAACGAATACAACTACGGGTCGCTTTGAGAGCGGCAGGCCTGACGGGGAGTGAGGAGTCATATCTGCTCTCCCGCCTCGTCGGGAAGCGGCGCCAGATGCGCGGTGCCGATGCGATCCAGGAAACTGAGGAGATGGCTGCGCGCGATGAGATCGGTGAGCGAGACACGCTCGGCGAGCAAGTGCACTGCGGAGAACAGGGCGATCACCGCCAACTGCGGCCAAGGATCGAGTGCGATGGCGAGGCCGATCCCGGCGGCGCCCCCGAGTGTGTTGGCCCCGACGTCTCCCATCATGGAGCGGCCGGCGAAGTCAGACGGAGCCAGGATGATTGCCGCGGCCAGCAACGGTCCCACAAGATAGATGAGATCGGGCTTGATTAGGAGGGTCACGAAGCAAAGCACGGCAAATGCCTTCAACGCTCTGCTGGGCCTGAGATCGAGGAGGTTAACGAGGTTGGCCGCAAGCGCAATGAGGAGCGCGTCCAGGACGATCAGTATGGGGCGTCCCGGGTCCAGCAGCAGGCCCGCTCCGAGGCCTGCCAAGAGGCCGCCAAAGGCCTTGACTGCTCCGGTTGTGAGCCGTCCGGTCGCCAGCGCCCAGAAGTGTCCGCGCAGTCCCCGCGCCCGATGGCGAGAGCCGAAGAGGTCATCCAGCAGTCCGACGCCGGCGAGGAGCGTGACCACAAATGCCCCCGCGAGGCGAACCTGCGCTGGAAGCGGGGAAAGCAGGATGCTGGGCAGAGCGATAAGCGGAAACAGGATGCCAGTGGCTGCCGGCAGCTGACGCCTAAGGTGATTGGGTTTGCGGAGACTCAGCCAGACAGCACTCATCCAAAGGCAAGTTGGCCAGGCAAGAACGGCGGCCCCCAGTGCCACCGCAAGCGCCCGCGAAGCAGGTGGGTCGGACATGCTCCCCAGTGCAATTAGCAGAGCAAAGGCCCCGAGCCAGAGGATCAGGCGGACGGCGACGCGGGCGCGTGGAAGTGCGGGCCAGCCAATACCATAAGCGCCGAAGAAAAGGAACTGCAGCACATCGATGAACTGCCTGCCTCGGTGTATGAATCCGGATAGGCTTCGTCCGGTGTGCCTATGCTCCATTGGGAGCAGCACCTCTATGACAGGCACGCGCAGATGAGCGGCCTCGACGGTGAGGCCGACTTCGGCTCCGAAGCGGGGAGCTATCCCGATGTGGCGTGCAAGCGATGCAGTTAGGGCGCGCTGGCCGGAAAGAGGCGCGGCCACCCGCAGACCCGTGAGGAGGCGGATGGTAGTCCGCGCCAGTGCCATTGCGGCGCCCAGGCCCCCCGATCGTGGGGGGCGCGGAAGCACGGCGACAGCCATCGCGGTGCGATGGTCGATCGCGCTGAGCAGGGGAGCAGCCTGCGCGGCCGAGTCCTCCACATCTGCGTCCAAGAACAGCAAGCGCGCACCGCTGGCCAACGCGACTCCTGCGGCCAATGCAGTTCCCTTGCCGCGATTCCTGGGCAACGTAATGATACGATCCGCACCGGCGCGTTCGGCCGCGGCGGAGGTGCCATCGCGGGAGCCGTCGTCGACCACGATGATCTCTGACACGCCGGGTATCGTCCTGGCGGCGCAGACGGTCCGTCCTATCGTGGCGCTGGCTCGGAAAGCGGGAATTATGACTGAAACCGACATCAGATCATTCGGTCGTGAGACGCGGGATATCGGGGATGAATCTGTCGGCAGTGTCCTTGACACCGAAGTGTCCATCGGCACCCGCCAGCGCCAGCACGATTGACAGCCGACCGGCCAAGGTATCTGCGTTGTCGATAGTTGCGATTCCCTTGGCTTTGTAGACAGGGATGCAGGAGATAGGGGCGTCGCGCTGTTCGCAGCCGACAACACGTACCCCGAGACGGGTAAACTCCTCTATCATCGGGAGATCTATGCGCTCCGGTGAGGCATCTTGCTGAACATTTGGGCCACCGACGAGCAGAACGGTATCGACTGGCACGTCGTAAGATGAGTCGGCGGTTGATCTGAGGAGCCCGGCCGAGTGCAGGCCGAGGATGAGCTCCGAGCGACCTCGCACGAGATCTTCGGCGGCGGCCCGGGCGATTAGCGTACGGAAGTGGACCCCGGGGGGCGGGTACAGGCTGA
Organism: uncultured bacterium; assembly: GCA_964635365.1. GTDB lineage: Bacteria > Armatimonadota > Hebobacteria > Hebobacterales > Hebobacteraceae > CAZWRO01. The sequence continues at coordinate 11,917 of CAZWRO010000001.1, forward strand.
AGCTCCGCGCGACCTGCTGTCGAACAGAGGCCGGGAGAGTGACAAAATCGCGCGTGATGGTTGTGGTCGAAGTCAAAGTTGCGCCGGATTGCTGCATTAGGGCGCGAATACGGTCGGGAAGAGGATCCCTCCCGAACTCATGGTCCAGGACGATGGCGACGTTGAGGCCGGAAAGGCGGCCGGCGACAAGGCCAGAGACGGCTTCTCTGGAAAGAAGTTCGTATTCGCGGTTGGCTTCCCGGAGCGACTCCAGCTCTTCCTCCTTGGATTGCCGTGTTTCGCGATACTCGTCTTTGAGTGCGGCGACGACGCGGTTGAGCTCTTCGGGGTTCGGGGCGAGCCCGATGCCAATCAGGATGCCGAGCAGAAGAGCCAGGAAGATGGCTACGAAGCTGCCGATATGATAGCGATAGTCGATTGGCAAAGCTTACCTCCAACAGCTATTCCGGCGATCCGCTCAGAAGTGCAGCGATCTGAAGAGAGCCACCAGGCGAAGCATCCACAGGTCAAGGGTGGACCGGATCGCGGGGGATTTCATTAGTAGCACGAGTATGATCAGACTGGCGACTAATCCCATGTACAGGAAGAGCCGAGCGGGTTTCCCGGACGGATAGAGTCGGCTGATTCCTTTGGCATCGACCAGAAGTGCGCCCACTTTGAGACGCACCAGGAAAGTGGAGGACATTCCTCCTCGCCCCTTCTCCAGGAACTCAGTGAGGGAGAAGTGGGTTCCCACTGCTGCTATTAACTCCGCTTCCTTCTCATAGGCAAGCAGCATGGCCACATCTTCACTCGTGCCGTGGGAGGCGAGGACGACAGCCTCCAGTCCGAGCGTCTGTAGACGCTGGAGCGCCGGAGCGTTGCCGTCGGGGTAGGCGTGGCATATTAGCTCCGCGCCGCAGCGAAGAGCAGAATCGGACACGCTGTCCATATCACCGATGATGATGTGCGGGCGGTAACCCTTTTGGAGCAGAAGATCGGCGCCGCCGTCGACGCCAATCAAGACAGGCCGCATGGCGCCGACGTAGGAGTGGATGGCGACAAGATCGTCGGCCGCACTGGGTCCCCGCACGACTATGAGGCAGTGCCGACCTCTAATCGGTGTGCGCACGGGGGGGATGGTCGACGGCTCGAACAGCAAAGGTTGTTCATCGGCGACGTAGCTGAGCGTGTTCTCGACGAAGTGCGCCAACTCGGAATTGACGTTGCGCTTCGCCTCCTCAAGCTGCTGCGCGAGCAAGGATCTGGTCATGAGCTGGCCTGAGCCTATGCGCGTGCCGTTAGAGAAGATGGCATCGTCGACGATTTCCACGACCTCACCTTCGCGCACTCGCTCGAAAACGCTGTCGCCCGCGTTATCGATCAAAGCGATGCCGGCGTCCAGCAGAAGGCCGGGCCCGGGGTGGGGGAAGCGTCCCGATAGGGAGCGCTGCGCGTTAATCACGGCGGCGACTCGACGCTCGGCGAGTGCAGAAGAGCAGGGCGCGTCTAGGTCGGTGTGGGAGATCAGCGCAATCTCGCCGGATCGCGCGCGGTGGATGAGATTCTTCGTGCGACGGTCAACTCTTACCGTACCGCGAATGCGCATAATGTCGGCCCCCGTCTCAGCGAGAGGCTCCCCAGCCCAGCTTGGCGCGAAGCCGAGAGTAGAAGCTGGCGTCCTCGAGCCGGATGAGTCTCGCCGAGAATGGGGCCTGACGAACCTCCACGCGATCTCCCGCCCGGAGGGAAACTCCCTCTTGCCCGTCCGCCGTAAGATATACCTCTTCTCCGCGCGGATCCGGGAGCAGCATTTCCACGACGTGCGTGGAAGGAACCACGAGCGTCCGGGCGGCCAGTGCATGGGCGCAGATGGGAGTCACGATGAATACACGCACCTCGGGATCTATGACCGGCCCGCCAGCTGACAGGGAATAGCCCGTGGAGCCCGTTGGGGTTGCGACAATCATACCGTCGGCCGGAAAGTCAGAGATGGGCTCTCCCGATATGCTGGTCTTCAAGCGGAAGAGCCGGGAGAAGGCGCCTTTCCCAACTACGATATCATTCAGTGCAATGAAGGAAGCGATCTCGCTGTCGTTACGGAACACTCTGGCTGCGAGCATCAAGCGGTCGTCTACGCGCAGTCGACCGGCCCATACTTCAGCCAAAGCGTCGAGCATCCCAGCCCGCGGAATCGCGGCGAGGAACCCAAAGCCGCCCAGGTTTATGCCCAGGATGGTCTTGCCACAGGGGGCACCGAGGCGCGCCGTGGCGAGTAGTGTCCCGTCCCCTCCCATGGCCAGCAATAAGTCAACCGATTCAGCGAGCTGCGACCGATCGATGGCCAACTCCGGCAGAGACAGCGCGGCGGCCTGGTCTTCCGGGACCAGCACGCTCAGGCCGTGGCTAGACAGCCACTCAATTACTTCCCGAACCGCGGTTGCAACGCCACGCTTGTGCAACGCGGCCACAATGCCAACGCAGCGCACGGACTTGGGATCGAAGGGAATACTCTTGGCAGTGGTGGATTTGCTGGGGGCCATTGCGTGGCTTCACTCCACTGGAACGAGTCGAGCTAGGTTGCGCCGGGCATCTTCGAGCGTGGGATCGGACTGAAGAGCGGCGCGGTACTCGGCAATAGCAGCAGCTGTGTTTCCCTGGCGCTCGTACACAACGCCTAAGTTGTTATGGGCCGGTGCGTATTGAGGGTTGAGGGCCAGCGCCGCGCGATAGGCGGCAACTGCCTGATCCAGTTGGCCGAACTCCTCGTGGATGATACCTAGGTTGTTGTGGGCCTCGACGTCGCTTGGGCGGAGACGGATTAACGCTTCGTATTCCCTCCTGGCGTCGTCGTACCGGTGGAGGCGAAAGTAGGCCGCAGCCAAGGCTTCGTGTATCGCGGCATCATCGGCGGCGCGCTCGGCGAGCGCCGACCAGACACGGATTGCGTCATCGTCACTCCCGAGGCGGACATAGGAGAGTCCCAGGTTGAAGCCGGCGCCGTAGCTGTCGGGATCTGCCCTGAGCGCGGCCGAGAAGTGCTCGACTGCTGCCGACGGATTGCCGGCGTCAAGCTCGATGGCGCCGATGTTGATGTGCGCGTTGGCTGAACCGGGGTTTAGGTCCGCCGCCCTCAGGAAGGCTTGCTTCGCTTCTTCGAGGTCATCGAGCTGTCGCGCGCAGAGCCCGAGGTTGTAGCGGGCGGCAGAGCTCGACGCATCCAGCATGGTTGCTCGGCGGAACGCTTCGGCACCCAGACGGTACTCCGCGCGTTCGTATCGAATGAGTCCAAGATTGATATAGGCAGCGGGGTCGCTGGTGTCAGCGGCCGCCAGACGAGACAGGTACTGAAGTGCCTCGTCAGGACTGCCTGCCGCGCGCAAGGCTACTGCCAGGTTGAGTTGGAAAGCGTGGCTATCGGGGTTCTGGTCTACGGCTTGTCGGTAGGCAACGACAGCCCTATCCAGCTGGCCTCTCCGTTCGTAGGCTACAGCGAGGTTGTTGTAAGCATCGCCGTTCGTGGGATCGAGCTCCACGGCGACCGAGAACTCGCCGATTGCCCCGTCGAGATCATCGACGGCGAGGTAGACGGTGCCCAGGTTGTAGTGCGGCGCGCCGTAGTGGGGCTGACGGTAGATAGCTTCCTGATAGTGCTCGACGGCCTTCTCGGAGTTGCCTAGCGCCCAGTAAGCACTGCCGAGGTTGTTATGTGCCTCGGGTATGTCGGGATCGAGCTCAAGTGCTCTGGTCAGCGCGGCTACCGCATCATCATAGCGCCTTGCCCGCAGCTGGGCGGACCCGAGCCAGGCGTGGACGGCGGGGTCCTCAGGCTGCTGATCGGCAGCCGTGCTGAAGTGGGTGATGGCGGTGTCGAAATCGGCGCGGTTGAAAGCCGCGATACCGGCCGAAACGGAGTCCGCGGAGGCTCGGCCGGAAGCCCACGCAAGTGAGACGAGAACCAGTGAGGCCAGCAAGATACGAAACGAATTGCGCAGCATTGGCTTCCCTCTGACCCACCACCACTACCGCGCGAGTATAGCATAGCGCCTCTCGGTTTTCAAGACAGAGGACACATAGCGGGCCGCGGCGAAAAGCGCCATCAAGCTGAGGAACATGGCTTGAGACGGAGAGGAGAGCACAGAGAATGAGGATTGCATTCAGCACACTCGGTTGCCCCCAATGGGGTATCGACGAGATCTTGCGGGCCGCCCGCGCAAACGGTTACGAGGGAGTCGAGCTCCGCTTCTACGAGGGGTCATTCGACTTGCTCAAGGCCTTGGCTGAGTTTCCCGGGGGCCCGCGCGGTTTCCGTCAGCGGTTCGAGCGGGCCGGTGTCGAGATATGCTGCCTAGACAGCTCAGTCGTTCTTACTGCCCCCGAGACTTCGGTGAGCGAGGGGGAGCAGATGATTGAGCTGGCGCTCACGCTGGGAGCTCCTTTCGTCCGGGTGTTCGGAGGGGATATCCCGGAGGGAGAGAGTCGCGAGGCGTGCCTTAAGCGCGCGGCAGACAAGCTGGCGCGCATGGGCAGGCGCGCCGTGCAACGGGGGCTGCGAGTGCTGCTGGAGACACACGACGCCTTCTCTTCCGGCGCCCAAGTTGCTGAGTTGCTGGACGCGTCCGGCGACGAGGGGACCGGCGTGTTGTGGGACCTGCACCATCCAATGCGGATGGGAGAAGCCCCTGCCGAGACTGCGCGCTTGATAGGCAGCCGCACTTACCACGTGCATGTGAAGGACGGACAGGCGGGCGGCGCGCACACTCTGCTCGGCGAAGGGGACATCCCTCTGAGGGAGCTGGTGAGCGCTCTTGTGGGAGTGGGATATAGTGGCTACCTCTGCTTGGAATGGGAGAAGGCTTGGATTCCTGAACTGGCCGAGCCCGAAGTGGCGTTCCCTCAAGCGGCACGCTATCTGAGCGCACTACTGGCCGAACTGAAGATCAACCGCGGGTAGGAGCAGCCGTCCTTGCTCAAGACGCGAGCAGCTTGCGCGCCCGAGCAATCTGGTCCTCCACGCCTGCTCGCGAGGTGCCCCCGGGAGAGGTCTTGGCGGCCACTGCTCCCGCAGGCGAGATGAACTCCGTAACGTCCTGGTCGAATTCGGGGCTGAAGGAGCGCCACTCCTCCAGCGAGAGATCCTCGAGCCTCATGCCTTGCTGTTCGCAGTAGCGGACGATCTGTCCCACCACGCCGTGCGCCTCGCGAAAAGCGACCTTCTTGCCGACGAGATAATCGGCCACTTCGGTCGCCGTTAGGAATCCCTCAGTTAGGGCGTCCGCCATTTTCTTCTTGTCGAATGAAGCAGTGTCCAGCATCTGCGTGAGGGCCGTCAAGCACATGCGCGCCGTGTCCACGGTGTCGAACAGGGCTTCTTTGTCTTCCTGGAGGTCTCTGTTGTAGGAAAGGGTCAGGCCCTTGAGGGTCGCCAGCAGCCCCATCAAATCGCCGAAGACTCGTCCGGCCTTGCCACGTGCCAACTCGGCGGGGTCAGGGTTTCGCTTCTGAGGCATTATGCTGGACCCGGTACACCAAGCGTCATCAAGTCGGACGAAGCCAAACTCGGACGTCGACCAGAGGACTATCTCAGTGGCGAGCTGGGAGACGTGCACCATAAGAATGGAGGCATCGGCGAGGAATTCCAAGACGAAGTCGCGGTCCGACACTGCGTCCATGCTGTTGGGACAAAGATCCGAGAATCCGAGCTGCTCGGCGACGAACGAGGGATCAATCGGAAAGCGCGTCCCGCCGAGAGCAGCCGCGCCGAGCGGGCAGCGATTGACCCTCGCGCGGCCTTCCGCCAAGCGGTCGCGGTCTCTCTGGAACATAAAAAAATGCGCCATGAGATGATGGGCCAAAAGCACCGGCTGGGCCCGCTGGAGGTGGGTGTAGCCGGGCATAACTGTGTCAGAATGGGCTTCGGCAACGTCAACCAGGGCACTCTGAAGGGACGAGATGCGGTCGCGGATCTCGTCGATCTCGTCTCTCAGAAACAGGCGGAGGTCCAGCGCCACCTGGTCGTTGCGGCTGCGGGCCGTGTGCAGCTTGCCGGCGAGCGGTCCGATCTGCTCTCCCAGTAATCGTTCTATTTCAGTGTGGATGTCCTCGGATGCCGGATCGAATGCCGCCTCTCCGGACAGGAGCGCCGCGCGCACGCGCTCAAGGCCGGCCTCTATCTGGCGGGCTTCGTCAGCGCTGATGACACGACACTTGCCGAGCATGCGCGCATGGGCTATGCTTCCGACGATATCGTGCTCGGCCAGTCGTCGGTCGACCGGAAGTGATCCGGTGAACTCATGGATGAACTCGTCGGGATCCTTGGAGAAACGGCCCCCCCAGAGACGCATGGCGCCTACTCCTTCCCTGTCTCGCGGCGGAGTTGTTCGGCGATCTGCGCGGACAGCCCCCAGAGCTGGATGAATCCTTTCGCGGCCGTCTGGTCGAAGCGGTCGAGTTTGTCATAGGTAGCAAGCTCGTAACTATAGAGCGAATGAGGCGACCGACGTCCAACGGGTGTGCATGTGCCCTTGTGCAACTTGACGCGGACAACGCCCGTTACCGTCTCCTGCGTGTCGTTCACGAATGAGTCGAGAGCACGGCGCAGAGGACTGTACCAGAGGCCGTAGTAGACGAGTTCGGCGTATTTCAGTTCGAGTATACGCTTGAAGTGGGCCAGCTCGCGTTCAAGGCACAGGCTCTCCAACTCGCGGTGAGCAGCCAGCAGCACCACCGCGGCAGGACATTCATAGGTTTCGCGCGACTTAATGCCGACGAGACGGTTCTCAATCATGTCTATGCGTCCCACGCCATGTTCTCCCGCAAGGGCATTCAGGCGCGTGATCATGGTGGCCAAAGGCATGCGCTCTCCGTTGAGCGAGACGGGTGCACCTTTCTCGAAAGCGATTTCCACGTAGGCCGGCTCGTCCGGGGCATCTGCAGGATCCTTGGTCCACTGGTGGACGTCGGGAGGCGGTTCGACCCAAGGGTCCTCAAGCGGCCCTGCCTCCGCGCTCTTTCCCCAGAGATTCGTGTCGTAACTGTAAGGCGACTTCTTGTCCACGGGTATGGGTATCCCGTGTTGCCTGGCGTAGTCGATCTCCTCGTCGCGGCTCAGGCCCCATTCGCGGATGGGGGCGAGCTGCTTGAGGGTGGGGAAAAGACAGGACCAAGTCACCTCAAAGCGCACTTGGTCGTTTCCCTTGCCGGTGGCGCCATGGGCGACAGCCTCCGCCTTCTCGCGGATGGCCACCTCTCCCACGAGCTTGGCGATGAGTGGCCTGCCGAGCGCTGTAGACAGTGGGTAACGGTCCTCATACAGACCGTTGGCCTTCAAGGCGGGCAGCAGGAAATCACGGGCGAACTCTTCCTTGGCATCAATAACCTCCGAACCAACGGCGCCTACGTCGAGCGCCTTCTGGCGGATTGCATCGTAGTCGCGCTCTTCTCCCAGGTCTATGGCGACGGCGTGGACGTCCATGTCGTAATGCTCTCGCATCCAGCGGATAGCAACGGAGGTATCCAGTCCTCCGGAATAGGCTAACACTACCTTTGGCATATCAATCCTCCTTGCGGCTGCACTCAACTGAACAGAAGGGTGAGCAGCGCGCGCTGGGTGTGCAGTCGGTTTTCGGCTTGGTCGAAAGCAGCGCACTGGGGTCCGTCCATCACCTCGTCCGTGATCTCCTCTCCTCGGTGGGCGGGGAGACAGTGCATGACGATTGCATCAGACTTGGCGCCTTTGAGGAGTTCCGAGTTGACCTGGAACTCGCGGAAGTCAGCGCGCCTGCGGGTTGCCTGGTCTTCCATACCAGCACTCACCCAGACGTCAGTATACACTACATCCGCGCCTTCGACCGCAGCACGGGGGTCGTTTCCCGTTGTCACGGATCCGCCAGTGGTCGCAGCAATCTCCTGGGCTTGTTTGACGATCTCTTCACGGGGCTCGTAGGTGGCAGGCGTCGCCACCCGCAGACTCGCGCCGAACACGGCGCAGATCGGAAGAAGAGAATGGCACACGTTGTGTCCATCGCCCACCCAGGCGATCTCGACCTTCCCCAGGTCACCCTTGTGCTCCCGCACGGTAAAGAGATCGGCCAACGCCTGGCATGGGTGTTCCAGGTTGGACATTGCGTTGATGACGGGTACGCCGCACGAGGCGGCTAACTCTCCGATGTCGGCGTGGGATGAAAGGCGCGCGGCGACCGCATCCACGGCACGTCCCAGCACACGCGCGACGTCCTTCAGTGTCTCGCGCTTGCCAATGCACACGTCGGAAGGTGACAGATACAACCCGTGCCCGCCGAGTTGGCTCATGGCAACCTCGAAGCCGAGACGCGTGCGAAGAGACGCCTTATCTAAGATTATCGCCAGTGTCCGCCCGGCGGCGATACGGAGTTGGTCCTCTCGTGACACAGCCCCGGATTTCTGCGCCTCCGATACGCGCCATATCTCTTCGATCTCCTCTTTGGT
>CAZWRO010000001.1:20461-21881 GCA_964635365.1 uncultured bacterium
GGCAGAGACTGATCGCCACCACAGCCAAGAAGGAGAGGTCCACGTGTCTTCTCTTAGTCAGTCGCGACTTGTGCGAAGGCCTTGTCCATAAGGGCCAGCCCGGTATCCGCCTCCTCCGCGCTGAGTATCATCGGCGGCAGAAGGCGAAGCATCTGATCGCCCACGGTGTTGATGAGCAAACCAAGCTCAGCGCATATTTCCTTAACGCGAATCGCTTTGGGCTGCCATAGGTCCACGCCAATCATCACTCCGCGAGCGCGGATCTCCGTAACCACGTGGTTCTTCTCGTGCATCGCTTCGAGTCCCTGCATGAGGCGATCTCCAACGATGGCCGCGTTCTCGACCAAACCTTCGTCCTGGATGACCTGAAGCGCGGCCAGTGCTGCGGCTGCCGGCAGCGGACTCCCGCCGAAGGTTGCGGCATGATCTCCCGGCTCGAAGGCGCTGGCCACGGGATCTCGCGCTATCATTGCCCCAACCGGTATGCCGCCTCCAAGGGCCTTGGCCAGCGTGATGATGTCGGGTTCAACATTGTAGTGTTGATAGGCAAACATCCTGCCGGTGCGGCCAAGGCCGGTCTGCACCTCGTCGAGTATCAGTGCCGCGCCGTTTGCGTCGCACAGGTCCCTGGCTGCGGAAAGGAAGGCTGGTTCGGCTGGATAGACGCCGCTTTCACCCAGGATTGGTTCGAGGAGCACGGCGCAAGTGCGAGGAGTTACAGCTCGGCGAAGAGCTTCCACGTCGTTGAATGGGACGTGCTTGAAACCCTGTGGCAACGGCTCGAACCCGCGGTGATACTTGGGCTGGCCCGTTGCCGCGAGGGCCCCGAACGTGCGGCCGTGGAAGGACTTGAGGGCGCTGACAATCTCGCACTTCTCAGGGCCTTCCGTGGCGTATCCATGCTTGCGGGCAAGCTTGATGGCGGCCTCGTTCGCCTCGGCCCCGCTACTGCACAGGAAGCAGCGCCCCGGGAAGAGAGTCGAGAGGCGTTCGGCCAGCCGAAGCTGCGGCTCCGTGTAGAAGTCATTCGACACATGCAGCAGCGTGTGCGCTTGGTCACAGATGGCAGACACGATCTTGGGGTGGCAGTGGCCCAGGCCGGTCACGGCACGGCCGCCGCTGACGAAGTCGAGATACTCCTTCCCCTCCGTATCCCAAAGCCGTGCCCCCTCGCCGCGGGCGATTACCATGGGCATGCGGATGGGGGGGTAGAGGTTCAGCATGTACGATGCCTCAAGCGCTCTCGCCTCGTCTATCTCCAAGTCAAGCCTCCTCAGAAATCGTTGTAGTCATCTTCGTAGTCTTCGCTGTCCTCGTCGTCGAAGTCGGAGTCCTCTTGATCATCGAACTCATTCCGCCGAGCCACCGGGGCGATACGCGACACCAGCTTTGTAACCCTTCGGGATCCGCAGCGAGGACA
>CAZWRO010000001.1:21981-41413 GCA_964635365.1 uncultured bacterium
AACTCCATGAGCAGAGCATGAGGCAACCTGCCGTCGATTATGTGGCAGCGATCTACAGCTGATGCGAGCCCGGCAAGGCATGCTTCGACCTTGGGAATCATGCCGGACTCTATGTCACCAGCAGCGATCATCTCTCTCGCGTGCTCGGCGGGGAGCTCCGCGATGACCGTGTCGGGATCAGAGCGGTCTTTCAGCACGCCGCGGACATCCGTCAATAGCACCAGCTTGCTGGCCCGTAGCGCGCCGGCGATCGCGCCGGCGAAATGGTCTGCGTTTATGTTGAAAGTCTCTCCGCCGAGACCGGCGGCGATGGGAGCAATCACGGGTATGAAGCCTTGCGAGATAAGCCCTGACACCAGGTCCGGTCTTACTGTGTCGACTTCGCCAACAAATCCCAGGTCCGTCGGACCCGAGCGCTTCCGCGCAATGACCATCCCACCGTCTTTTCCGCTAAGGCCGATGGCGCGGCCGCCCTGCTGTTGAATCGCCGCCACTAGGTCCGGATTGGTCTTCCCGGTGAGCACCATTTGCGCAATCGCAACCGTCTCCGCATCACTCACACGCTGTCCATCCACGAATTCCGGCTCTTTTCCGAAGCGGCGCATCGTCTCTGTGATGTCCGGCCCGCCACCATGGACGACGAGAGGACGAAGCCCCACATGCTCCAACAGCACGACGTCTTTTAGGACTTCGGTGCGCAAGGCGGTGTCAAGCATGGCCGCGCCACCGTACTTGATGACCACGGTGTCGCCGCGGAACTGGCGGAGATAAGGCAGGGCCTCGATCAGAACCGCTGCGCGCTGGCGCAGGCTATCCATGTCACGAAAGTTCTGCGATGGGTTCATATCTCACCTCCGTCACCGGTGCGACTGTGTGCGAAGTGCTTAACGATCAATCAGTCGGCTGCGTTCACGTGCGATACAGCGAGTTCAGACGGACGTAAGCCGCCGTCAAGTCGCACGTTAGGACTGTCGCCTCCGCCTTGCCGGCATTGAGATCAAGTGTCACCTGGATCTCCGATGGCGCCACGGAGGCAGCCGCCTTCTTCTCGTTGAAGTCGCAGGCTGCCCCACCACGTACTACTTCAACACTGCCCAGAGTCAAGTCCACGAGTTCGGGGTGGAACCGGACGCCCGACCGCCCCGCCGCGGCCAGGATTCTTCCCCAGTTGGGATCTCCTCCGCCCAGAGCAGTCTTGACCAGGGGAGAGCCGGCGACGGTGCGCCCGATATTCAAAGCGTCCTTTTCCGAGAGTGCGTTACGCACCCGTATCTCGATCAGTTTGGAGGCACCCTCGCCATCGCGGACGATCTCGTAGGCCAAGCAGGAGGCGACGTACTCCAATGCTGTGCGAAACCGCGCGAGGCCGTGCCGGCGGGTGACCTTGCCGGCCTCGGCTTGGCGATTGGCCAACAGCAGAACTGAGTCATTCGTGCTCGTATCTCCGTCGACCACTATTCGGTTGAAAGTTCGGTCGACTGCTGTGGCCAGACACGACTGCAGCAGCGCCGGGGCCAGGTCGGCGTCGGTAGTGATGAACGCCAACATTGTCGCCATGCTGGGTCCGATCATACCCGCGCCCTTGGCCATGCCGCCTACACGGACAGGGCGGCCGTCGAGGTTGAACTCCACTGATATCGATTTCGTCCGCTTGTCCGTGGTGAGAATTGCCTTGGCTGCTCTTTCGCCGCCGTCGGGATGCAAGCCGGCCGCGCACTTCTGAATGCCTTGAGAGATCTTGTCCATCGGCAACGTCCGGCCAATGATGCCGGTCGAGCAGACGAGCGCCGAACGTGCAGGGATAGCCACTGCACTCGCCGTCAGCTCGGCCATCTCCAAAGCATCTCTGTATCCCTGTGCTCCCGTGCAGGCATTGGCGTTCCCGCTGCTGACTACTATAACTTGCGTGTCGGCTCGACCAACGCGCTCTTTCGTGACCAGTACAGGCGCCGCTTGGAAGCAGTTGGTTGTGAAGACTCCTGCAGACACTGCTGGCGAGACACTGTAGACAAGCGCCAGATCAGAGCCACGACGCTTAAGACCGCAGCGCACTCCGAAAGCCGTAAAGCCACACGGCGCCGCGACGCCACCAGGCACCTCGCGCAGGAAATTGGGACACTTGGGCTTCGCCAAGGGACTACTCCTTACGGATACACTGAACGTGCATTCAAGCCCGTCGATTCATCGACGCCAAGCATGAGGTTCAGACACTGCACCATCTGTCCGGCCATGCCTTTGCCGAGATTGTCGATGGCAGAAACGATGATTCCTTTGCCAGACGCGTGGTCGATCCCGACTCCCAGCAAGCACAGGTTCGTTCCCTGAACCCATTTTGTCTGCGGCCACTGCCCGTCCGGCAGCACATGAACAAAGGCCTCATCTGCATACCGGCGCTGCATGGCGTCGCGCAACGCGTCCGCCCCTGCCCCATCGGTCGGTGTCACATAGGCTGTCATGAGTATGCCTCTCGTCATCGGAACGAGGTGTGGCACGAACGTCACGCTCACGCGGGCATCGGTCAACGCCTGCAGCTCTTGAACCATCTCAGGCATGTGGCGATGGCCTCCAACGGCATAGGCGCTCATAGTTTCGTTCGCCTCAGGGAAGTGGTATGCCAGCTTCAGCGCCGTGCGCCCTGCACCGGAAATGCCTGTCTTTCCGTCCAGAACAATATCTGTCACGTCGATGAGTCCTTCTGCAACCAGCGGCGCCATCGCCAGCACCGCGGCGGTGCTATAGCAGCCGGGGCAGGCCACGAGTCTCACGGAGGCAATCTGCTCGCGATAGAACTCGGGTATGCCCGGCACCGCCTCCGCCGAGAGTTCGGCGCTGGTGTGGCTGAGGTCGTACCACTTCGGATATAGGTCTGTATCGCGCAGCCGATAGTCTGGTCCGACGTCCACAACCCGCACGCCTGCCTCAAGTAGCTGAGGCACGATTTCCATTGCCTTCCCGGGCGGTAACGCCAGCAGGGCGTAATCACACTCGCGGGCCATGGCGGCAGGGTCCAAGGCGCGCAGAACGCCCTTTGCGTCCGGGAGATGCGGATGCACAGCACACACCTGCTGGCCTGCGTATTGCTCAGACGACAGAAATGTCAGGTCGACATGTGGATGGGCAAGAAGCAGTCGAATCAGTTCAATGCCGCCATACCCAGTGGCACCGCCGACCGCCACGTTGGTCATATTAGCTGCCCTCCAACCTTGTGAGATTATACAACAACAGGTAAGAGCCAGGCAAGCGAAGGGGATTGCTGGTGAATGGACATACAGGCCGAGGGGCGACCTGTTTGTCGATCTCGCCCGGCCTCTAAGAACCAACGACTACGATCGTCGGGCACCGACGAAGCGTGTCCAGTAGAGCCGCTCAGACAGCTCGTCTATCGTCACGCAACCGTGAAGCGACGAAGCATGAACGAACTGTCCGGCGCTGAGATAGATTCCTGTGTGGTTGACGACTCCCGACCGGCCGACGAAATAGAGGCGATCGCCGGGTAGAAGCTCGGTGTAATTGACCGGCCGCCCCACTTCGAACTGCGAGGATGCCGTGCGGGGCAGGCTAATCCTGTGGGCGGCGTAAACGGTCTGGACCAGCAGTGAGCAGTCAATGCCGTCGGGCAGTCGGCCACCGTAGCGATAGGGCGTGCCCAGGTAGCGAAGTGCCTCTTGGACGATGTCCGGCCGGCCACCGCTAAGCATAACTTCCAGTTGTTCAGGCTCTATTGCCTCGTCTGTCAGCCGCAGGGCGCGCTTCCCAATCCAGCCGGTTGACCCATCAATCATTACGACTCCCCACTGGCTCCCCCGGTCCGCTGTGACGATCAGCCTGCTGCCGAGGGGAGGCTGGTAGAGGATTTGGGTCGCTCGCGCGCCGGTTGGTCCGCGGGTAATCTGGCCGCGGCCGGTTACGATTGCGTAACAAGGCTGAATGCTGCGGGACCCAAAGGTGGAGGCATCCTGCGCGCGCCCTGACGCGGCGCCACGTGGGAGTGGAACGGCCAGCGACTGCCCCGGGGTCAGTTCAGAAGAAGCTGCGAGACTGTTAAGGTTGCCGATCTGCTGGGGCGACACCCCGAAGCGCGCGGCGATGTTCTGAAGCGTGTCGCCATCGCTCACCTCATATATCTCGTAGCCGATCGCAGCCTGTCTCAGCAACGAGCTGGCCGGAGGTTCAACTGCCTGCACGACACCACTTGCGTCCGAACCCATGGAAGCCACCGCATCGCGACTGCCACCGAGGCCGCAGAGAGCGGCCGCGAGAACGGACAGAAGAGGCCATAAGGCCTTCCTGATCAGTTGTCGGGCAGCCCCGGGAGATGAGAGCAGTCCTGTGGTGCGCTTTAGCATGGGGATCATCCTGTGCGTCCCCTTAGGAAGCTTGTTCCACATGAATGGCCGATGGCGTAACACGCCAGTTCCACACAGGCTTCCTGGATAAGAGCGAAAAGGCGTGGACGAGGTGTTCAGCGCTTCTTGAACTGGAACCCGCGCCTAGCTCGCTTACGCCCATACTTCTTGCGCTCCTTGACGCGGGAATCGCGGGTGAGAAGCCCAGCTCGGCGCATGACCACGCGCATCTCTTCGTCCATGGTGACGAGCGCCTTTGCGATGCCGTGGCGCAACGCCCCAGCTTGGCCCGAAATGCCGCCCCCGAGACACTTCGCGCGCACATCAAAGGGGCCCTGCGACTCTGCCAGCCGTAGGGGCTCACGTACCATGATCTCAAGCGTGGGTCGATTGACGTAATCGGGCAACGGCAGTCCGTTGACCGTTACTTGGCCTGTACCAGTTGACAGCCATACTTTGGCAGTCGCGTTCTTTCGGTGTCCGGTGGCGTAGAATTCCTGGGCCACGAGAGTATCTACCTCCTATACCTTTCTCGCATGCGGTGGCTCATAGGGTATCGGCTGCTGGGCCTCGTGAGGATGGTCACCGCCGGCATATACCTTCAACTTCCGGAGCATCTGTCGACCGAGCACGGTGTGGGGCAGCATGCCGCGAACGGCTGCGCGGAACGCTCGCTCAGGGTCCTTCTGGAAAAGATCTCCGTAGGGTTCTGATTTCAGTCCGCCAGGATAGCCCGAATGGCGGTAACGTGTAGTCTTCTCCGCCTTGCTGCCTGTGAGGACGAGCCCGGCCGCGTTGATAACCACGACGAAGTCCCCCGTGTCCACGTGTGGTGTGTACTCCGGCTTGTGCTTGCCCCGCAACACTGCGGCGACGTCAGCCGCCAATCGACCGACGACTTGGCCTTGGGCGTCTATCAAGCGCCAATGGTTTTTCGTCTCGCCCGGTTTGGCCGAGTAAGTTCTGGTCTTCTGGGTCCTCATAACAGGTCAGCCTATCCTTCCCTCAATGCCTTGTAACGCGTCGTCCGGCAAGGACCACGACGGCATCCGCACCGGCGGATGCCTATCCATATAATACCCGGAGGAGGCAGAGTCCGCAAGCCGGTGCAGGCGCGATCTTCGGAAGGCGCTCTCCGGACGACAACGAAGCCGCTAAAGCCTCTGGCTGCAACTCTCCGCGACCGACCGCCACCAGGGCGGCCACTATAATACGTACCATCCGATACAGGAAGCTGTTGGCCTCCACAGTGATCTGGACCTTATCGCCGTCTCGTCGACACTCCAACTGTCTCACGGTCCTCTCGGTTGTCCTTGTCGCAGAGCCGCTCGCCTGGAAGGCCTTGAAATCGTGCTCTCCCACAAGCTGCTGTGCCGCGGCCTGCATCCTGTACACATCGATCCGGTACGGCAACAAGAACGCAAAGCGCCCAAGCAGCGGAGAGGGCATGCCACGCTCAATCAGCGTATACTGATAAGTTCGAGACCGAGCGCAACGCCGGGAATGAAAAGCCTCAGCCACCTCTTCGCACGCCTGAACCTTGACATCCTGTGGCAGTGCCGCATTGAGCACTTGCGCTGCGCGCCTCATGTCGATGGGGCGCATCGTGCGAAAGTTCGCCACTTGGCCGAGAGCATGCACACCAGCATCGGTGCGTCCTGCTCCGATCACCTTCACTGATTCACTCAGCAGCCGTGAGAACCGCGCCTCCAGCTCCCCCTGGACGGTCCGCAATCCATTCTGGCGCTGGAAGCCGTGAAAAGCGGTTCCGTCGTACTCCAGGTTCAGCTTGAGATTGCGCATTAGTCACGCGACTGGCCATCGCTATTCGATCGGCCGGTAGTCAACCAGCTGAAGCATCACTTTCGACGCGCCATCCCCCTTGCGCAGACCCAGGCGAATGATGCGCGCGTATCCGCCCGGTCGGTCCTGGAACTGAGGTGCAACATGTTCGAACAGATGCTTGACCGAGTTCTCCACCGAGCTGGCGCTGCGTCCAGCCTGAGACGCTTTTTCTGCCTCGCCACCGGACGGAGCTTCGCGATAGGAGCCTTCCTTCATACTAAAGAGACCGGTGCGAGGCATTAGCTGGCGCCGGGCCAGGCGGCGTCGATGCACGCTGTCCTTCCTGGCCAGCGTAATGAGCTTCTCCGCCATGCTTCGTGCTTCTTTGGCGCGTGCGGTAGTCGTAGTTACGCTGCCGTGCCACAGCAGCGACGTTACCAAGTTATGCAGCAGGGCCAGCCGCTGGTCCGTGGGGCGACCGAGTCGGCGCCCGGCAATGCGATGTTTCACGTGTTTTCGATCCTCCTACTCGACATACTCGCCGGTCTCACTCCCCTCATCGGAATCGGATGCGGTGGAATCGCTGGTGAGGCCGAGATCCATGGTCTCCAACTTGTCCCGTACCTCCTGGAGCGACTTGCGACCGAAATTGCGGATAGCCATGAGGTCGCTTTCCGTCCGTTGGACAAGTTCTTCGATCGTGCTGATACCCTCTCGGCGCAGACAGTTCGAGGTGCGCACGGAGAAGTCCAGGTCCTCAATCCTTGTTTGGAGATGGCGCGCCGCAGCCGATTCCATTTCCGGCACACCGGCCAGCTCTTCTTCCTGATGCTGGAAGTCGAAGAATAGGATTAGATAACGATCGAGTATCTTCGCCGCATCGCTCACAACATCCGCGGGATCGATTGTGCCGTTGGTGGCGACCTCCAGGATGAGGCGATCGAAATCGGTCATATGACCAACCCGTGTGGCCTCCACTCGAAACCCGACCTTGCGGACCGGGGTGAAAATCGAATCGATCGGAACCGCTCCTATGGGACGCCTTGACGTGTCGTGCTCTTCGGCCGAGACGTATCCTCGCCCGCGTTCGACCTCCATCTGGATCGAGAGAGTGGCCTCCGGGCTGTCCAGAGTCGCAATGTGGAGGTCCTTGTTGACGATCTCCACGTCGGCCGGCGTCTCCACGTCGGCGCCGAGCACCTCGCCGGGTCCACCCCGGTCGATGCGCAAGATGCGTGGCCCCTCGGTGGGAGCTTGAGGCATCTCAGGTCCCTCGGGGGCCTCCAGTATCTTGATCGCGAGCTCTTTCAGGTTAAGTATGATCTCAGTCGTGTCTTCGACGACCCCCGGAATGGTCGAGAACTCATGGAGAACACTTTCGATCGTCACGAAGGTGATGGCCGCTCCGGGGATAGAAGACAGCAGGACGCGGCGCAGCGAACTGCCCAACGTCGTGCCATAGCCGCGCTCGAGCGGCTCGACCAGGAACTGACCGTACCGTGGGTCACTGCCGTCGTCGTGACGCTCGATCCTAGGCGTCAAGGTGTCTATGATCATCGGATCATTCTCCTCGCTGCTCTCCGTAATCAGGTCACCGAGAGTAGTACTCGACTACTAGCCCTTCCTGTACCTGAGTATCAATCTCGGCGCGTGTGGGCACCGATACGACCTTTGCCGTCATTGCGTCACCTTCCACCTGAAGCCATGGTGGGAGGCGGCGCCCACCGGCACTCGACGCTGCCGCCGTAATGGGCGGAAGGCTGCGGCTGCTCTCGCCGACGGCGACGACATCTCCGGGTCTGACCTGATAGGAAGGGATACTCACCTGGCGGTCATTCACTGCAAAGTGGCCATGGGTGATTAGGATACGCGCCTGAGCTCGGGAACTGGCGAGCCCGAGTCGCCAGACGACGTTATCTAGACGCATCTCCAACAGTTGCAGTAGGGCCTCACCGGTAACGCCAGATCGGCGCGCGGCCTCGGCGAAGTACCGCCGGAACTGGCGCTCCAGCACGCCGTATATGCGACGCACCTTCTGCTTCTCTCGGAGCTGAGTGCCATAATCCGAGACGCGCCGCCGGAAGCGCCTTTGAGGGGTGTCGCCCGGTGGATACGGACGCTTCTCTATAGCGCACTTTGCAGAAGAGCAGCGCTCTCCCTTCAGATAAAGCCGTACGCCTTCTCGGCGACACAGCCTACAAGTTGGTCCAGAATATCGAGCCATGTCAGTCCTTTCGTGATCCCTCTATCCCTCGGCGACCGATCAACAGGCCGACGTGATCATATGCGCCTGCGCCGCGGCGGACGACACCCGTTGTGGGGAATAGGGGTGATGTCGCGAATGCTGGTGACCTCCAGGCCCGCCGTCTGCAAGGATCGAATTGCCGTCTCGCGGCCGCCGCCAGGTCCCCTGACGTAGACATCGACGCGCCGCATGCCGAAGTCCAGAGCTTTGCGCGCGACGGCTTCTGCCGCTAGCCGCGCGGCGAAGGGCGTTCCCTTCTTCGTCCCCTTGAAGCCAACAGATCCGGAGCTGGCCCAAGAGAGCACAGCGCCATCCGCATCAGTCACTGTAACAATGGTGTTGTTGAACGTTGCTCGTATGTATGCTCTGCCGTGGCTGACAACACGGCGCTGGCGCCGCTTTGGCCTGGCACCCTTACGCACCATAACAATCTCTCCTGATCATGATCATCATTTGCTCTTCCGCCGAATGCCAACGGTCCTCTTCGGGCCCTTTCGCGTCCGCGCATTAGTCCGCGTGCGCTGCCCGCGAACAGGCAGACCGCGACGATGACGGATCCCACGATAGCAGCCGATGTCCACAAGCCGCTGGATATTGCTCTGGACTGCGCGCCGAAGATCGCCCTCCACGCGGAGGGTGCGCTCAATGACATCCCGCAGGCGCGTTATCTCATCTTCGGTCATGTCGCGGACGCGAGTATCCGCGCGCACTCCCGTCTCCGCGAGGATCCTGCTGCTGGTCGAGCGCCCGATGCCGTAGATGTACGTTAGCGCGATCTCCAGCCGCTTATCTCTCGGTAGATCGACTCCCGCTATGCGTGCCATTCAATCCTCTCTCCCTATCTCCTCGCGCGGACTCAGCCCTGCACCTGCTTATGCTTGGGCTTATCGCAGATCACGCGCACCTTGCCGTGCCGGCGAATTATCTTGCAGCGGTCACAGAGCTTCTTAACCGATGATCGCACTTTCATGAGTCCTCTCCTTCGGACGCGACGCCCAGGGAGCGATCCGCCCGATCCTGCCTTCTCTCCGGAACTTTCCCGCCGCCCGGAGCATGACGAAGGGTGAGGATCTCGTTCCCCTGTTCCGTTACGGCGATGGTATGCTCGAAATGAGCCGACAGCGACCTATCCTTCGTCCTGTAGGTCCATCCGTCTGTATCTTGTACAACTTGCCATGTGCCTTCATTCACCATTGGCTCAATTGCCAGTGTCATGCCCGGCACCAGCTCCGGGGATTCATCGGGATCCCGATCAACGAAGTTGGCGATGTGAGGTGGTTCATGCATCTTACGTCCCACTCCGTGACCGACAAGCTTCCGTACTGGCGAATAGCCATGGGCCTCCGCGTGCCGCTGTATCGCGGCCGATATATCAAGCACGCGCTGGCCCGGTTTGGCCTGCTCGATGCCCTTGAACAGGGCCTCTCGCGTCACGCGAACCAGTTGCTCCGCCTCCGAAGAGACAGGCCCAATGCCTACGGTTACTGCAGCGTCGGCGATCATGCCGTCGACGGTTACTCCCACGTCGAAAGAGACGATGTCTCCACGTCGGAGAACACGACTGCCCGGTATCCCATGCACCACCTCATCGTTTATGGAGACACAGATGTGGGCCGGATAGTCGTATAGTTTGTAGAAGGTCGGTATGCCGCCGAAGCTCCGAATGGTGGTTTCGCCTACTTGATCGAGCTCGAGTGTGGTGATTCCGGCGACGGCCGATTCCGCGAGCCGGTCTAGAGTGAGTGCCAGCAGCTGGCCTGCGCGCCGCATGCGCGCGATCTCATCCTCACTTTTCAGCAAGATGCGTCGATCGCGCCCGGAGCCTAGTTTGCCTTTTCCTCCAGTCACTTCGCCCGCTCGCTGGCAGGCCGCTTCGTTGAGTCATCAACAATGCTTGCGATTTCACTCAACACACGATCGACGCCAATCGTTCCATCGACCTCGTGCAGCAGGCCCTCCTGTCGGTAGTAATCCAGAAGGGGCTGAGTCTGTTGAGCGTACACCTTGAGTCGGTTGCGGACGACGTCCGGTTGTTCATCTTGACGCTGAACGAGGCTCGTGCCGCAGTGGTCGCAGACGCCCTCTTCCCTGGGCGGCATGGTATCGACCTGATAGATCGCGTTGCAGGCGGGACAGGTCAGCCGTCCCGAGAGGCGACGCAACAACTCCTCCTCGGGCACGCCCAAATAGATCACAGCGTCCAAGCTCTGTCCCATAGCGCCCAAGCGATCGGCGAGCGCATGAGCCTGTGCTACGGTGCGCGGGAACCCGTCCAAGACGTATCCTTCCGCCGCGTTCGGCTCTGCCAATCGGGCGGCCATCATGTCAAGGATCAAATCGTCTGGCACCAGATCGCCGCGATCCATGAACGGTCTCGCGCGTCGACCCAGGTCACTATCGTCTCTTACGTTAGCGCGCAGCAAATCGCCGGAAGCGATGTGGGGAAGTTTCCACCGCTGCTCCAGCGCGCTTGCCTGCGTTCCCTTGCCCGACCCCGGAGGGCCAAGCAGCACCATCCGCATCACTTGATAAAACCTTCGTACTGCCGCATCACAAGATGGGCCTCAATCTGGCGAACCGTGTCCAATGCCACGCCGACCAGAATGAGTAGTGAGGTGCCTCCCACCACGGTGAAGCTCGTTACTCCAGTGATGTTCGGGACGTAGTAGGAAAGCAGAGCGATCAGCCCGAGAAACAACGCTCCCGCGAGCGTGATCCGAGTCAGAACCTTGTCCAGATGACGCTCTGTCGGTTTGCCTGGGCGGATGCCCGGGATGAAGCTGCCATATCTCTTCAGGTTGTCCGAGACGTCAGCGACGTTGAATGTCACGGCTGTGTAGAAATAGGTGAAGAAGACCACGAGCAAGAAGTACAAGGCGGAGGCCATCCAGTTCTGCCCTGGACTGAAGAAGGCTGCGATCTTCTGCATTATAATACCCCAAGTCCCCTGCATGCCAGACATGTACTGGGCAACCTGGGCTGGAAGCAGCACCACGGCAATCGCGAAGATAATGGGGATCACTCCAGCCGTGTTGACCGGAATGGGCAAATAACTGCTGCTTCCGCCATAGACGCGGCTGCCGACTATGCGCTTAGCAGACTGGATGGTGATTCTCCGCTCTCCCCTGGTGATATAGATGATACCTGCGATGGTGAGCAGCCATATGAGCAGCAGACCGAAGACGTTCGTCCATATCAAGACGCCGCTACGCCATAGCTGATAAGTGCGACCAACGTCCAGCGGCATGCGAGCCACGATTCCCGCGAAGATGATCAGGGATACACCATTGCCGATGCCCTTGTCAGTGATCTGCTCTCCCATCCACATAAGGAAGCAGGTGCCGCCAGTGAGGGTTAGGATGACAGGAATCAACTCCAGGCCGCTGATCTGGAGAATCCCCATTTGTCTGAGCATCGCGCAAGTCATCGTACCCTGGACTATCGCCAAGAAGATGGTCAGCCAGCGAGTCCACTGAGTGATCTTCCTGCGGCCGCTCTCGCCTTCCTTGGCAAGCTCTGCAACGCGTGGTATGGCTATTCCCAAGAGCTGGAATATAATGGAGGCATTGATGTACGGCATGATTCCCATGGCCAGGATTGAGAAGCGACGGAACGCGCCTCCGGCAAACATATCGAACAGGTTGAACAGGCCGCCCTGAACCAGCCTTTCCATCGCCGCGCGATCTACGTTCGGCACCGGTATGTGCAGGCCAAACACGTAGACAGCGAACATCGCGAAAACGAACAGGATGCGCTTTCGTAAATCGGGCAGTTTGAATGCGGCGATGATTGGTCCGAGCGCACTGACCACTTCAGATTACCTCCGCCGTTCCCCCAGCGGACTCGATCTTGGCCCGAGCCGAAGCACTGAAATGGTGCGCGCGAATCGTGAGCGCCTTGGCGAGCTGTCCTTGGCCCAAAACGCGGAGGCCGTCAATGGACCCGCGCACGATGCCCTGCTGCTGTAGCAGCTCCGGCGTGACCACAGTTCCTGCGTCGAAACGGTCGTCCAGTCGCCCCACGTTCACCTCGGCATAGTTGCGCCGGAAGATGCCCAGGTTGCGCGCGGACTTGCCCACTCCGCGACGCTTACGAAGACGGCGGTAGAGGGGAGTCTGACCTCCCTCGAATCCGGGTCGCACGCTATAGCGGGCCTTCTGTCCCTTCATTCCGCGCGTGGAGGTCTTGCCGTGGCCAGAACCCATGCCACGGCCCACACGCTTGCGTCTCTTCTTTGCTCCCTGCGCAGGGCGCAGATCACCAAGGTGCATCATTGACCTCTCTGCTCGCCGTCTTCTTCAACATCAACTTGCTCAATCGCGACGAGATGACTGATCTTCCGAGCCATTCCCCGAATCGCCGGATCATCTGGGCGCACCACCGTGGCGTTCATGCGGTTCAATCCCAACGCCCGGGCAGTGTCTTTCTGATCCTTCGGATGGCCGATGACGCTACGCCGCAAAGTAATGCGAAGCCGCTTCATGCGCTCGCCTCCTCTTCCGTCTCGGAGACGTCCTCGTCCTCGGCTGCCTCCGGCTGCAGCGCCGCCAGATGATAGCGGTCTGCGATCTCCTCGGGCCTTCGTCCCCGCAGCGCGGCGACTTCGCGCACCGTGCGCAGGCTCCTGAGCCCTTCGATTGTGGCCCTCGCAATGTTGACCGGATTGTCCGAACCCAGCGACTTCGAGAGCACGTCTTTGATCCCGGCGGCCTCGATCACGGCCCTGACTGCACCTCCGGCTATAACGCCGGTGCCGGGAGATGCCGGCTTCAACAGCACGCGAGCGGCGCCGAACTTGGCCACCACCGGATGAGGGATAGTGGAGCCAAGCATCAACACCTTGATCAGGCACTTCTTCGCGTCCTCGGCGCCTTTCCGGATCGCCTCAGGCACCTCGGACGACTTACCCAGGCCCACGCCGACCGACCCGGCGGCGTCGCCGACGACAACCAGTGCGTTCCAGCGTAGCGTGCGGCCGCCTTTGTGTACCTTCTGGACGCGGTTAAGATTAACCAGCTTCTCTTCAAGTGCCAGTTCAGCGGCTCCGCTGCCATGATATGCTGCGCTCATCGGGTCGCTCTCCTCAGAACTCCAGGCCTGCCTCGCGGGCGCCTTCGGCTACCGCGCGGACACGCCCACGGTAGAGATATCCACCACGGTCGAACACTATTCTGCTGACTCCGCCGGTCTTTGCTCGTTCGCCGATTGCTTTGCCCACGGCGCGCGCGGCTTCCACATTTCGCCGCGGCGTATCGCCTGGTAGCAGCCCGCTCTCGAGCGAGTTCGCCTGCGCCAGCGTGCGGCCGGCGTCGTCATCAATGACTTGTGCGTACACACCACGTAGGCTCCGAAACACACAGAGCCTCGGCCGTTCGGCCGTTCCGTAGATGCGCTTGCGGACCCGTCGGTGACGCCGAATCCGCGCTCGTGTTCTATAGGCCGTTTTCACGTTCGATTTACTCCTAGGCCTGCATCGATCCCACTTGGGCAGCCTTCCCGGCCTTACGCCGCACGTGCTCTCCCTGGTAGCGGAATCCTTTGCCCTTGTATGGCTCCGGCTTCTTCGTCGCTCGCAGACGTGCCGCAGTTTCCCCCAAGAGCTCTTTATCAATGCCGCTGAGTGCCACGCGACACGACAGGTAGTTGTTCTCTCCGGTTGGGACAAACGTCTCAACTTGTGCCGTGATACCTTCCGGCAGATCGAAGATAACCGGGTGCGAGAAGCCGATCTGCAGCGTCAGCGACCTCTCCTGAGGTTGGACGCGCAGACCTACTCCGTAGAGCTCGAGCACCCTACCGAATCCCTCGCTGACGCCGTGGACCATGTTGGCCACGAGACTTCGCACCAGCCCATGCAGCTCGCGGTGCTGTCGGCTATCAGAGGGACGGATCACTCGAATAATGTCGTCCTCGATGGTGACCCCAATGGGCTCCGGCAGAACGCGAGATAAATCCCCCCGCGGGCCGCTCACCGTCAAGCGCTGATCGTTCAGCTCCACCGTTACGCCCGCCGGAACGTTGATTGGCGCCTTGCCTACGCGAGACATAGCTGAGTGCTCCTACCACACATAACAAAGGACCTCACCGCCCACTCGACGCCGGCGGGCCTCACGATCCGTCAGAACGCCGCGGGAGGTAGATAGCACGGCTACTCCCAGGCCCCCCATGACCCGGGGCACCTGGTCGGCGTCGACATAGATTCGCATTCCGGGTCGGCTGACTCGGCGCAGACCCGTGATGACTCGCTTTCTCTCCGGAGTGTATCGGAGATGAACGCGAATCTGTCCCTGACGCTTATCATCAATAAGGTCGTACTTCTGAATATATCCCTGACCCTTCAGCACCTTGGCGATCTCAAGCTTGAACTTCGACGCCGGGATCAGCACGTGATCATGGCGAGCCAAGTTACCGTTTCGGATCCGGGTGAGCATATCGGCAATAGGGTCGGTGACAGCCATAGGTCCTTCCTACCAGCTTGACTTCATGACACCGGGCAGAAGCGCGCGAAGGGCCATCTCACGGAAGCAAATGCGGCACATGCCAAACCGCCGCATGTAGGCCCTGGGCCGTCCGCATATCTGACACCGGTTGTACTTGCGCACACCGAACTTCGGCTTGCGTCGCGTCTTGACTATGAGGGCTTTACGAGCCAAGGTTATAACCTCCGATTTCGCCTGCTCTAGGCTTCCCGCAACGGAAGTCCGACTTCCCGGAGCAGGGCGATAGCTTCTTCGTCGCTCTTGGCAGTAGTCACGACGGTCACGTTCATGCCCTGGATGCGGGTGACCTTGTCGACATTGATCTCAGGAAAGACAGTCTGCTCCCGAAGGCCCAGGCTGTAGTTCCCATGCCCATCCACCGCCGCCGGGGAGAGGCCGCGAAAGTCGCGAATTCGAGGGAGCGCAATGCTGATAAGGCGATCAAGGAATTCGTACATGCGATCCCGTCGCAGCGTGACAACGCATCCAACGGGGTTATTCTCCCGAACTTTGAACTGCGCGATGGACCGCTTGGAGCGGGTGATGATCGGCTGCTGGCCCGTTATGGTCGCCATGTCCTGCGCCGCGGTTTCCAGCGCCTTGGGGTCCTGTGTGGCTACTCCCACACCCATACTCACGACGACCTTCGACAGACGCGGCACCTCCATAATCTGGCGGTAGCCGAAGCGCCTCGTAAGTGCTGGCACAATCTCGGCGAAGAAGCGCTCCTTTAGGCGTGGGCCGGAGGCGACGTCCGCGTTGACTTCGGGAATTCTCGCCTCTGGCGTTGGTTCTTGCACCGTCATTACCTGATCCCTTACTTGATCGCGTCTACCGGCTCGCCGCAGCGGCGGCAGATCCGCACTACTCTGCCCTCCACCGTGCCTCTTCGAACGCGAGTCGGACGATCGCACCGAGGACAGACCACCATCACGTTCGCCGTGGACATCGCGCCGGGCTGCTCCGTGCGGCCGGCCTGCAATTGTGTTGCACGACTGGCGCGCCCGCGCGGTTTGCTGTGCTTGATTAGCATGTTCACGCCTTCGACCACGACGCGCTGCTTATCCGGCAAGACCCGCAGCACCCGGCCTCGACGGCCCGGGCGGCGGTCGACCTCTCTCTTGTACTCCCCAGGGCTGAGCCTCTCCAGCTCCTCCGGCGTGAGGCGGCTCTCCCGATCGCGTCCCGACATTATGTAGACCGTGTCGCCGACCTTGATGTGCGTCTTGACACGTCGCTTGGCTCGAGGCTTCCTAATAGGCACTCAGATCACCTCCGGTGCCAGAGATACGATTCTCATGAACTCTTTCTCACGCAGCTCTCGCGCCACGGGGCCGAATACACGCGTGCCCCGGGGGTTCTGCTGATCGCTGATCAGCACGACCGCGTTTTCGTCGAAGCGAATGATAGACCCATCCGAACGGCGAATTGGCTGTTTCTGTCTCACGACCACAGCGCGCGACATTTCGCCTTTCAGCACGGGTGAGCCGGGAGTCACCTGCTTAATCGCCACGACAATCGTGTCGCCAACGCGGGCGTACCGGCGACTGGAGCCACCCAGTACACGGATGCACTCCACGACCCGGGCACCGGAGTTATCAGCCACCTTCAATCTCGTGCGGAGTTGGATCATGATTGGTCACCCAGCTGCGTTCAGCGCCCTTCGCTGGCTTGCACCTTCTCCTGTTTGACGGCTTCAATAATGGCTTGCGCAAGGTGGGCGGGCACTTCCTGATAGTGCGAAAAGCTCATCGTGTAGCTGGCCCGTCCACCTGTTATGGAGCGCAACTCGGAGGCAAAGGTAGCCATCTCACTCAACGGTGCCAGGGCACGCACAACCTGCGAATTCCCTGTCGGCTCCATGCCCAGAATGTTGCCTCGCTTGCTGTTCAGTACACCGATGACGTCGCCCATTTGGTCTGCCGGCAGCACCACCTCAACCTCAACCATCGGCTCCAGGAGCGCCAGTCCGGCCTCCTCCACTGCTTTCCGCAGGGCAATTGACCCGGCAATCCTGAAGGCCATGTCAGACGAGTCAACCTGATGCGAGGACCCATCGTCGATTGTGGCCTTGAGATCGGTCATAGGGTAGCCGGCGAGAACGCCGCGCTCCATGGCCTCCCGTACGCCCTTCTCCACAGCCGGGATGAAGTTGCGCGGCACAGCCCCCCCCTTGACCGCATTGGCGAACTCGAATCCCGTGCTCCGCTCCATCGGCTCAACCCGTATCCAGACGTCGCCGAACTGCCCGCGCCCCCCTGTCTGACGCTTGTATCTCCCTTGCACTCGGGCCTTGCCGCGAATCGTTTCTCGATACGGAATCTTCGGTGCCCCGGTCTCGACTTCCACGCCGAACTTACGCCGCAATCGATCGACAGCGACCTCCAGGTGGAGGTCACCTAATCCGGAGAGAATAGTCTGCTTCGTGTCCGGATCAACGTTGAAACGGATTGTGGGATCTTCCTCGGCAATCCGCGTCAAAGCCTGGCCAACCTTGTCCTCGTCGGCCCGAGACTTGGCGACGATGGCCAAAGAGAACACGGACGTGGGGAAGTCGATCGCAGGAAGGACAATTGGGTTGGCTTCGTCGCAGAGCGTATCGCCTGTCAGGCTGGTATGGAGCTTCGCCACCATACCCATGTCCCCAGCTTGGACACTGGGAATGCCTTCATGGCGCTTTCCAGAGGGGGAAAGCAACGGCCCAATGCGTTCACGCTCTCCACGGCTCGCGTTGAACGTCGTCGAATCACTGTGCAATGCTCCAGAGTACACTCTGAAGAAGGTGAGTCTGCCGGCATAGGGGTCGGCGGTTGTCTTGAAGACAAGCGCGCTCAGCGGAGCCGAAGCGTCAACTGGGCGCCCCTCCTCGTCGCCAGTGCCGCTGTTGGCTCCACTGACGCTGCCGCCTTCGGCTGGCGACGGGAGGTCGGCAACGATCGTGTCCAGAAGTGAGCGGACACCAACCATCTGAGTGGCGACGAGACCGGCCGTCGGCACAACCTTTCCGCTCAGAGTAGCAGCACGGAGGCCACGGACTATCTCCTCAGGGGAGAGGGTCTCCTCCTCGAGGTACTTCTCCATCAGCTCGTCATCGGCCTCAGCCGCGGCCTCCACCAGCTTCTCACGATACTCGGCGACAACGTTAGCCATGTCGTCAGGGATGGCTGCCTCTGATTCCTTCCCGCCCGAGGCTTGATACGCCACGCCCCTTACGAGGTCAACTATGCCGCTAACATTCGTCTGGCTGCCTATGGGCAACGTCACTGCCACTGCGTTGCACTGGAGACGGTCGCGCACCTCGGTGAGCGAACGTGCAAAATCCGTATGCTCCTTGTCCAGCTTGCAGATGGCGACGAGTCTGGGGATGCCCCGTTCGACTGCAGAAGTCGAATAGCGCTCAGTCTGCACGGCCACGCCAGCACCTGCATCCACGACAACGATCACTCCATCCGCCACGCGCAGGGCTGCAGAAACCTCTCCACTGAAGTCGGCGTACCCGGGCGTGTCGAGCAAGTTAATCTTATGCTCGTTCCATTCAAAAGGCAGGAAGGTGAGCGAAATGGATACCTTGCGGGCGATCTCTGCCTCGTCGGCATCCGAGACGCTCGTGCCAGCGTCGACGGAGCCGAATCGCTCCGTAATGCCGGCAGCGAAGAGCATGGCCTCGGCGAGAGACGTCTTCCCCGCCTGGCCATGGCCCACAAGCGCCACATTCCGCAACCGATCTGTCTCGTAAAGCTTCATCTTCAGAACGTCTCCTGCTGACTTCGAATGACTTTCCGGGCTACTTAGCCTTCTCCAGGATGGAAACCACGCGCCACCGCTTCGTCTTGCTCAGAGGTTTAGTCTCCATTATGCGCACGTGATCGCCGGGACCGCATTCGTTCTTCGGGTCGTGAGCCTTGCAGCGCGAACTGCGACGAACGACTCGCTTGTACAGCGGATGTCGCACGAGGCGCTTCACCTCGACCACAACCGTCTTGTCCATGAGGTCACTGATGACCAGTCCCTCTCTCATTTTGCGTGCATGTCGTTCGGGCATAAGGACGTCCTCTTTCCCAGGGCTCGTCAGGCGCTGCCGCCGGCTCGTTCCGAAAGGAGAGTGAGGATGCGCGCGACGTTCTTGCGCACCTCCCGCACACGCCGCGGATTATCGAGCTGCCGTGTAGCTGCCTGGAACCGCAGGTTGAAAAGCTCCTGGCGATCCTTCTCGAGTTGCTCCTGCAACTCGACAGTAGTCATTTCTCTAAGTGCTGCTGCTTTCACCGCTCTCACTCCCGGCATCTGCCCGCATCACGAAGCGCGTGGGGATCGGCAGCTTATGTGCCGCCTTCCGAAGGGCCTCTCGGGCTAGCTCCGGCGGTACTCCGCCCATCTCAAAAAGGACGCGCCCTCGCTTAACGACGGCCACCCAAAATTCCGGAGATCCCTTGCCGCTGCCCATGCGTGTCTCAGCTGGCTTCGCCGTGACCGGCTTATCCGGAAAGACCCGCACCCAGACTTTGCCGGCTCGCTTGATATAGCGAGTCATGACAACGCGCGCAGCCTCAATCTGTCGGCTACTCAACCAGCAGTTG
>CAZWRO010000001.1:41513-42891 GCA_964635365.1 uncultured bacterium
GCCTGCTCGCGCTTGGGCTCAGGCTCCCGACGCTCCGGCAGGATATCTCCGCGATACAACCACACCTTAATGCCTATGTTGCCGTACTGTGTGTGCGCCTCGGTGAAGCCATAATCCAGGTCTGCGCGCAGAGTATGCAACGGTATCTTTCCGTCCCGGTCTCCGTACTTGCGTGACATGTCGCCGCCACCGAGTCTTCCCGAACAGAGAACGCGGACGCCCTGTGCTCCCATCCGCATCGAGCGTTGGACGGTCTGGCGCACGGCCCGCTTGAAAGCTATTCGGCGCTCAATCTGACCGGCTACGTTCTCGGCGACCAGTTGAGCGTCCAACTCGGGCTGACGAACCTCCTGGACGTTAATGTGAACTTTGCCCTTAACGATCTGCTCGACCTCGGCTCGAATATCCTCAACACCGCGCCCACCCCGCCCGATTATGATGCCCGGTCTGGCGGTATGAAGCGTGAGCTTGAGTAGGTTCGGCGACCGTTCAATCTCGATCCGGCTGATCCCGGCATCTCTGCTGGAAGCCCGCCGTTGGCGCCTCGCAGTGTCGCCAGCGAAGCGCTTACGCAGGAAGCGCCGTACCCGCGCGTCCTCGAGAACCCAGTCGCGGTAGGTCGCCTTGCGTGCGTACCAACGGCTATCCCAGTCTCGGTTGATGCCTACGCGCAGCCCAATTGGGTTTACCTTCTGTCCCATCAGCTTCTCCCTTGGGTCACCGCTCTTCGTCGCTCAGGACGACACTTATGTGGCTGGTTCTCTTGCGGATCATGCCCACACGTCCGCCAGAAGCAAATCGCCAGCGCTTGAGCGTGGGACCTGCATCCGCCATGACCTGCGCGACCCACAACTCATCGCGCTCCATGCCATGGTTGTTCTCAGCGTTAGCTGCCGCCGAATCCACGACGCGACGAATCGCCCGAGCCGCGCTGTGGGGCATCAGTTCCAGCAGGGACTGAGCCTCCCTGAGGGGCAATCCCTGGATGAGTTTAAGCGTACGCCGCACCTTTCGCGGCGACATCCGAATATGACGGGCAATAGCTTTGGCATCCATCTCAGTAACGTTGCTCCCTGAGGACCATCACCTGAGCACAGTAGAGCGCTCAGTGTGGTGACCATGGCTTCGAAAGTGGCGCGTTGGAGCGAACTCCCCAAGCTTGTGACCCACCATGTTCTCGGTAATAAAAATGGGCACGTGCTTGCGTCCGTCGTGTATGGCAATCGTGTGGCCGATCATCTCCGGCACAACCGTCGATGCTCGCGACCAGCACTTGATGATGCGCTTTTCGCTGTCGGCGTTCATTCGCTCGATCTTCTTGGCCAGCTTCGGGTGAACGTATGGTCCCTTTTTGAGCGATCTCGGCATAGCACTCCCC
>CAZWRO010000002.1:0-12914 GCA_964635365.1 uncultured bacterium
TTGGGAAGGAGGCGCGGGTGGTGACGGCCTCGGTGGAGCGGGCGCTGGGGCTGCTGCGGCGGGAGGGCGCGGAGTTCGAGGTGGTGTTTGCGGACCCGCCGTATGAGGTGGGCGAGGCGGGGGCGATGATGGAGAGGTTGGCGCGAGAGGCGAGGCTGGTGGCGGAGGGGGGGCTGCTGATCTGCCAGCACTCGCGGCGCGAGCCGCTGGAGGAGAAGATTGGGGACTTTTGGAGAAAGAAGGCATCGCGATTCGGCGAAACCATAGTAGACTTTTATCAGACGGGAGGCCAGACGGTTGATAGTAGCTCTGTGCGCGGGAACGTTTGACCCGGTTACCAACGGGCACCTCGATGTGGTGAGGCGTGCGGCGGCGCTGTTCGACAAGGTGATCGTGGGGGTGTCGGTGAATCCGAGAAAGGTGCCGCTGTTCTCGGCGGAGGCACGCGTCGAGATGCTGCGGGAGGCCTGCGCGGAGATCGCCAACGTGGAAGTGCGAGTGGTGCCGGGATTGGTGGTGGACTTTGCGCGGGAGTCCGGGGTGCGCGTTCTCGTGCGAGGTCTGCGTGCGGTGTCGGATTTCGAGAGCGAGCTTCAGATGGCCTCGACGAACCGCGCGCTGGCGCCGGAGGTGGAGACGGTGTTCTTCACGCCGGCGCCGGAGTACCACTATCTGAGCGCGAGCCTGGTATGTGACATTGCGCGATTTGGGGGGGCGGTGTCACAGTTCGTACCACCCCATGTTGAACGCAGACTGGCGGAGCGATTCTCGGGCGAGGCTGGATCTGCGGAAAGGGAGTGATCGCCATCGAGATCTTGAAGCAGCTAGAAGAACTGGAGCGGATGGGAGAGGAGCACCGGCCGCAGCTAATGCACCGAGCGTGGGGATTCGACCTGGACCGATTTTTCACGCAGCTGAACCGCGTTCGGTCGGCGCTGCCAGAGGAGATCAAGACGGCTACGCGGGTTGCCCAGGAGCGACAGCAGATTCTGGAGACGGCGGAGGCGGAGCGGGACCGACTGCTGGAGGAGGCGCGGGAGCAGGCGGCGCTGCTGGTGTCGAACGACGAGGTGGTGAGGCGGGCGACGGAGCAGGCGGAGGAGATCATCCAACGGGCGACCTCGGAGGGAGTGGAGATCAGGCGGAGTGCGGAGGAGTATGCGACGCGCGCGCTGGCCAATCTCGAAGAGTACGTGACGCGGGTGTTGAGTGCGGTGCGCGCGGGACGGGAGCGGCTGAGCACCGAGTCGGGGGAAGCGAACGAAGAGAGATAATTCAGAGACGAAAGGTAACGTCTGACTATGTCCATCCAGAATACGAAAAGACGCTTCGCGCGGCATTTGCGATACGCTCTCTATGTGCTCATTGGGGTCTTCGTCGTGGGCCTGCCATTCATGTTTTCGCAGGGCAGTTTCGGGCCGGCCAAGGGGCAGGAAGAAGCGGTGACGGGGGCCGCGGCGGACGTGATCGCGCAGGTGAACGGGGAGCCGCTGCCGCGGGCGCGACTCGACGCGCAGTTCAGTCAGATGATGGGCCAGGTGGTGCCCATCTACAGCATGATAGGGCAGAGCATCGGCGTGGAGCGTCTGTGGCGATTTCGGCTGGATGCGCTGGACCAGGCGATAGTGCAGCATCTGCTGGTGCGGCAGGCGGAGGAGCAGAACGTCGAGATATCGGACGGGCAGGTGGAGGCGCGAGCGGAGGAGCTGTCGAGGCAGGACCTGGAGGGGCTGAAGGCGAGGTATGCGGACGAGGACGTAGAGTCGATGCTGGGAACGATCGTTACGCAGACGGAGGGCCGGACGCGGGAGAGGGTGAGCGAGGAATGGTTCGTCCGATGGGCGACCCAACGTTTGATCGATGAATCCGGGACGGCCATCGCGGAAGAGATGATGGTGGAGGCGGTGCGGCACAGTGTGTCGGACTCGGTCACTGCAACCGAGCAGGACCTGCTGGCCTCGTTCGACGAGGCGAGCGTGAGGGAGATCTGGGTGCGCCGGCAGCCGCGA
The DNA here is from genome assembly GCA_964635365.1 of uncultured bacterium. Classification (GTDB taxonomy): domain Bacteria; phylum Armatimonadota; class Hebobacteria; order Hebobacterales; family Hebobacteraceae; genus CAZWRO01. Next base: position 2,010 of record CAZWRO010000002.1, read on the forward strand.
CGGGAGGAAGAGACGCGGACGGAAGAGGAGGCGCGACAGCGGGCGGAGGAGCTGGTGGAAAGGCTGAGGGCGGGGGCCGACTTCGGGGAGCTGGCGGTGGAGGAGTCGGAGGAGGAGAACGTGGCGGAGGCGGGGGAGCTGCGGGAGGAGATGAGACGGGGGCGGATGTCGGCGGAGTGGGACGAGGCGGTGTTTGCGCTTCAGCCCGGCGAGGTTAGCGACCCGATCAACATGTTGGGGGACTATGTGATCGTGAAGCTGGAGAGCCGCACGCGGGAGCTGCCCGACGATTATGAATCGAATAAGCAGGAGCTGCTCGCGAATCTGGTCAGCCAGAAGCAGGACCAGGCCTGGCGGGACTATCAGACGGAGCGGCGGGAGAGTGCGGAGGTGACGGTGGTGGACCCGGAGTTCCTGGCCTACGAGGCGCTGAGGGAGGGAGACCGGGAGGCTTCGCTGCCGCTGCTGGAGCAGGCCTCGACGCGGGCGGCGGAGCTTGGGTCGGCGGCGGAGGCCTCGATTTTCTATCAGATCGCGGTGACGCAGGCTTCGCGCAATGAGTGGGAAGCGGCGGCCGATGCCTATGCGGCGAGCGCGGACGCGCTGATACGGGAGGACAGCCAGTTTCCGGGGGCGCGGGCTCAGGCGCTGCTGGGCATGGCGCGGTCGTACGAGCACATAGGCGACTTGGAGGAGTGTCTGCTCTGGTACCAGGCGGCGAGCGACGCGACGGAGATACCTTCGATTCACGAGCAGTTGAGCTCGACCTATGAGAGGCTCGGGCAGGTGGAGCTGGCGGCGCAGGAGCAGCAGTGGATGGATGATTTCGAGACCGCCCAGCGCGCCCGCGACCAGGCCTCGGCGGCACAGCAGCGGGCGATGGAGGAGCGGTCAGGCGCAGCCACGCCGAGACCAACGCCGGGGCCGTAGGGATGCCCGTGAGGAGGCGTGACTCGGACATGGGGGGGGTGTCGCGCCGGTGCCCCTAGGGTAGACTCGCAAGGGGCATCACTTTGAGAAGGGTTGGGCCATGAGCAGGGATAGGATTTCACGCAGAGAGTTCATGAAGCGGGCGGCGGCGCTGGGGCTCTCGGCGTATGGTTTGAGCCGGCTGGGGGTGTTTGGGGCCGCGGAGGGCGGGGCCTCGGCGGAGGCGGCGAGCGGCGCGACGTTGGTGGTGGCTTCGAATCGGCCCCCGGCGCAGCTGGTGCGGGCTGCGGTGCAGGGGCTGGGCGGGATGCAGCGCTTCGTGAGCAGTGGCGACAGCGTGCTGGTGAAGCCCAATATCGGGTGGGCGCGCAGGCCCGAGCAGGGGGCGACGACCAATCCGGAGATCGTGGCGGAGGTGGTGCGCCTGTGCTTGCAGGCGGGGGCGAGCCAGGTGAAGGTGATGGACCACGCGGTGGATCGACCGGACGCGCTGCTGCTGCGGATGACGGGCATCGGGCCGGCGGCGCAGGCGGCGGGAGCCACCGTAAGAATGGCCTCTTCGCAGGCGATGTATCAGAGCATGAGTCTACCGCGAGGCCGGGTGCTGAGGACGACGCAGGTGCTGCGGGACGTGCCGCGCGCGGAGGTATTTATCAACGTGCCGATTGCCAAGGTGCACGGGAGCACGGGGCTGACGCTGGGGTGCAAGAATCTGATGGGCGTGGTGTGGGACCGAGGCGCCTGGCATGGAAGCGAGAGCTTGGATCAGTGTATTGCGGACTTCGCCGCGCACGTGCGGCCGGACCTGGTGATTCTGGATGCGGTGCGGACGCTGATGAGCAATGGGCCGAAGGGGCCGGGGCGTTTGGAGGAGCCTAACCAGGTGGTGGCGGGCAGTGATCCGGTGGCGGTGGACTCGTACGGGGCCACTTTGTTCGGCCGGCGGGGGGATCAGGTGGGGCATCTGACCCGGGCGCACGCGCTGGGTGTGGGGGAGATCGATCTGGAGCGCGTGCGCATACAACGTGTCTAGTCGACTGCGAGGGCTGCGACGGGGGTCGCAGCTATTCTTCTTTGGGGCCTTCGTGCTGCTGTTCGCCTTCGCGGCTTACCCGCTGAAGTCGCCGATACCGGTTGATCTGTTCCTGCGCGCGGACCCGTTGATCGCGCTGTCGGCGATGGTGTCGCTTCGCCAACTGGTCTTTCCCCTGGTGTGGTTCGCGCTTCCATTGGTGGTGCTGGGGCTGCTGATGGGGCGCGCGTTCTGCGGGTGGATTTGCCCGATGGGGACGGCGATCGACTTGTCGGAGCGGGTATTGGGGATTCGAGGTCGCCGGCCGGGTCGGGCGCCCCAGTGGAGGCGGGTGAAGTTCTACCTGCTGGCGGCGCTGGTGGTGACGATGTTGATTCCGGCCGCCCACCGATCGGCCGAGGAGCTGGCGCTTTCGGAAAGCGTGGGGTTGTCGGCGGTTTATCTGCTGGACCCGATTGCGCTGCTGACGCGGACGTTTGCCTTGGCCGTGCTTCCGGCGGTGCAGTGGTTGCTGGTGCTGGCCAGCGACACGGCGACGATGTGGGCCTACACCGACTTCGCGGAGGCTCACCCCTGGGTGCTGCGCCTGCTGGATCCGATGCAACTGGGGCTGGGGACGGTCGCGCGTCCGGTCTACTTCCGGCTGGGCCTGGTGGCCTTCGCGATGTTCGGCGGGATGGTGGCTTTGGGGGGGCTGGCGCGGCGGTTCTGGTGCCGCAACCTGTGCCCGTTGGGGGCGCTATTCGCGATTCTCGGGAAGGCTTCTCCGGTTTCTCTGGCGGTGTCGGATAAGTGCACGCGGTGCTTGCGGTGTGTGAATGAGTGTAAGGTGGGGGCGATCACGGAGGACCCGCACGAGTATCGGGCGGCGGAGTGCATTCACTGCTATAGCTGTCTGGCGGTGTGTCCGGAGCAGGCGATTTCGCTGACGGTGCGCGGTGAGGCGACGGGGAGGAAGGACGAGCTGGAGTTGAGTCGGAGGCGGGTGCTGCAGGCGACGGGCCTGGGCCTGGTGGCGGCGGTTCTGCCGAAGGTGGGTTGGGGCGCGCGCCGGAGTGAGGCCGGGGTGCTGAAGATCTCCGGGGCGAAGCTGATTCGGCCGCCGGGGGCGCGGGCTGAGGATCCGTTCGTGACGGCCTGCGTGCGGTGCGGGGAGTGCATGAAGGTGTGCCCGACGAATGCGCTGCAGCCGGCGCTGGGCGAGGGAGGTCTGGAGGCGCTTGGGACGCCCATCTTGGTTCCCCGGATCGGCCCCTGCACGGAGCCGTGCAATCTGTGCGGCCAGGTGTGCCCGACGCGCGCGATAGAGCCTTTCGAAATAGAAGAGAAGCGCCATCTCTATCTGGGGACGGCGATGATCGACAGGAGCCAGTGCTTGGCGTGGGCCGCGGACCGGGTCTGCTTGGTGTGTGATGAGGCGTGCTCTTACGATGCGATCTCCCAGGTGACTATGGATGGGGTGGACCGGCCGGTGGTGAATGACAGGATTTGTGTGGGGTGCGGCATCTGTGAGAGAGTGTGTCCGGTGCAGCCGCAGGGGGCGATACATGTTTACGCGACGGGGGATAAGCGGGATTGGGGCCGGGAGGCTCAGCGGGCCTGGCGAGAGGCGGTGGAGCAGGAGGGCGCGGGCGGGTCGCCGTATCCGGGTGTATGAACTCGACTTGGAGGAGGTGGGTGAATAGTGCGGTGGTGGCGCTTGGTTTTCGGAGGTCTCCTTCTGGTCTGGGTGCTGGGAACGGCTTACGTGCAGGCGCGGCGGCGGGGGCGTAACATCGGCCTGGCGATTGTGTTTTTCGGGGGGGCGATCTTCCTCTTTGCGGCGGCGGCGCTGGTGCCGCGACCTCCGATGGAAAGTGGGACTGCGTCGGTGTTGGTGGTGGCGGCGATCGTGTCGCTGGCGATGGCGATGGCGGTGATGCTGTGGCGGGGGTTCCGGCCATGAGCGGGCGATGCAGGTGAGATGATCGGCCAAATCCTCAACGATCGATACGAGATCCTGGAAAAGATCGGCGAAGGCGGGATGGCGATCGCCTATCGGGGACGCGATCGCGTGCTGGGGAGGGTGGTGGCGATCAAGGTGATGCGGCCGGAGCTGGGAGGGGATGCGGAGTTTCTGGCGAGGTTCCGGCGGGAGGCGCGGGCGGCCGCGGGGGTGAGCCACGAGAACGTCGCGAGCGTTTACGATACGGGGAACGATGGCGCCCATCATTATATAGTGATGGAGTATGTGGAGGGCGAGAGTGTGAAGGAGCGGTTGCGGCGAGAGGGGCCGCTGCCGGTGGAGGAGGCGCTACGGATCGCGACGGCGACGGCGAAGGCGCTGGAGGCGGCCCACTCGGTGGGGGTGGTTCACCGGGATATCAAGCCGCACAACATCTTGCTGGGACGGGAGGGGCAAGTCAAGGTTACGGACTTCGGGATCGCGCGGGCGATGTCGCAGCCGCGAGAGACGGAGACGAGTAAGATTCTGGGTTCGGTGAGCTATGTGTCTCCGGAGCAAGCGCGGGGGGAGGCGGTGAGTCCGCAGAGCGACATCTACTCGCTGGGGGTGACGCTGTTTGAGATGCTGACGGGGAAACCACCCTTCAATGGGGGGGACCGGGTGGCGATCTTGCACAAGCACGTGTATGACCGTCCGCCCAGGGCGAGCGATCTGCGGCCGGGGCTTCCGCACGAGGTGGACGCGGTGATCGCCCACAGCCTGGAGAAGGAGCTGTCGAATCGTTTTGCGTCGGCGCGGGAGAGGAGGAGCTATCTGGCCGCCTGCCCGCGGGGCGAGCCGGAGGAGGACACGACGGGCCTGGGCCGGAGGCTGTGGAGGCGGCGGGTGGCGCTGGGGTTCAGGGGCGTGGGGCGGAGGATGACGCGGCCGGCGACCGCCGCGGGGCTGGGGCTGCTGTTGGTGGCGGGGGTGGTGGCGGGGGTCACTTGGTGGCCTGCGGCCGGCGGTCGGTTGGGACGGGGGGGAGAGGTGGCGACGGTCCGGGTGCCGGACATCGTGGGCATGAGCGCGCAGGCGGCGCAGGAGTACGTGGAGAGCAGAGGTCTGGGGTATCGAGAGACCCACCACCGGCCGAGCGATACAGTGGCGCCAGGTTCGGTGTCGAGTCAGGATCCGCCGGCGGGCTCGGAGGTGGCGGCGGAGAGTGTGATCAAAGTGGTGCTGAGTGATGGGTCGAGCCACGTGACGGTTCCAGAGGTGACGCAGATGTCGGTGGCGCAGGCGCGGCATAATCTGGAGGCGGCGGGGCTGGCGAGCGGAGTGGTGCGGGAGGACTACGACGATGCGGTGCCCGCCGATTATGTGGCGAGCACGCTTCCGGCGGCGGGGGCGTCGGTGGCGAGCGGGACGGCGGTGGATTTGGTGGTGAGTCTGGGGCCGCCTCCAAGCATGCCTCCAGGGCCGCCGCTTCCGAGCCGTCCGTCGCCGAGCGGGGAACGGGAGGAGGTGCTGAACTACGTGGTACCTTCCGACCCGGAGCTGGGGGAAGAGGTGGAGGTTAAGGTGGAGCTGGTGGACGAGCAGGGCCGACGGACGGTGATCTACGAGGGGACTCATCGCCCGGGGGAGAGCCTCCCGCCGCAGACGATTGTGGTGAGCGGGCCGAAGACGGCGCGGATTCTGCTGAACGGGCGGCTGCGCTCGGAGCAGCAGTATCTTCCGTAGCCGTTCGAGGCTCATTTCCGGCCAGTAAACCCCTTTCTCTTGGTGTAAGAGACACGCGATTTTGCGCGTCATGCGACCTCGCGATTGACGCGTTTTGCCCCTGTGGAGCCCGTTGGTACGTTCTGACATAAGTATGGAATAAGTCCCTTGCGATTTTCAGCGGCGCGGGCTTGTGGCGGCCGAGTTGAGGACACGAGAGTGTCGGGTGTTCGATCAAGCTCACCTCGCCGGGGACACTGAAGTCGGCAAGTTGGCGCGGGATAAGTCGGGAGGCCATGCGTAACGATCTAACTTCAATCAGTGTGTTCTCGATGGCCATCTCCTTTGTAGCGGCCATCGTCGTGTGTATGCAGGTCGGACAGACGGAGGCTCTGCCCGGCTGGATGATGCCCGAGGCAATACTGTGGTCGCTGGAGGTGGCGATCTTCGGTGTGGCGGTGCTGGCCTGGCAGCCGCAGGTTTCCTTGGTGGGTTGGGTGATTGGTATCGGGGCGCTGTCGGTGCTGCGTTCGGCCGTGGGGTTAGCGGCGGCGGTGACGCTGGTGGCGGTTCAGGACGCGGGCCCGCTGTTCCCTGCGATAGATCAAATGTCGCAATTGGCGCCGCGCTTGTGCGCGGCGTTGTTCGCGCTGATGGTGTTCTATCCGCTACGTGTACTGTTGCCGGTCAAGCCTCTGGAGAGAAGCACGGATAGGAAGCGATTTGCGACGGGGGCGGCGGCGACCGCGGGTGAGCGTGGGTCAGAGGAGAATGGCTCCGGCCTGATGATCATGGCGGCGAGTGGCGCGGCTAAGGCGTCGTCTGCGGAGGCGGCGCCGTGGGCGGAGGCCGAAGGGCAGTATCTGCCGTCGGCGTCTGTGAAGGGGACGATCGAGGTGCCGCTGAGCGTGCTGCTGGCGGAGCTGCCACAGGAGCTGGTGACGGACAGGGCGGCCGAGCATGATGAGTCGGAGCTGGTGTCGATACCAATGAACGTCGTCGTCAGGCAGTTGAGAGAAGCGCAGATTGTGGTGACGCTGGATGACTGCTACGACTGGCTGCCGTCAGGCGTGATGGGAAGCCCGGGAGAGTTCGCCGTTTCCGATGAGGGGGCGGCCTCGGTGATTCTTCCGCTCGAACTGGTGGTGCCGCAGTTGCCTCCAGAGGTGTTCGAGCTTCCACCGCCTTCACCGCCGGCCTGGGCACAGGCGGAGGTGGACGAGAGTGTGGTGTTTGCGACCACTCAAGAGTCGGGCGGATAAGAGCGAAAGGATCGCGCGCCGATGGCCTCGATTAACTACGCGCTGAAAGAGATAAGCTGCAAGATCGTGTACTACGGCCCCGGGATGTGCGGGAAGACGACCAACCTGCAGCACATTCACGAGCACACAGTTGCGGGCAAGCGGGGGAACATGGTGTCGCTGGCGACGCCTGGGGAACGGACGCTCTTTTTCGACTTCCTGCCGCTGGAGGCGGCGCAGGTACACGGATTCCGCACGAAGTTCCAGCTCTACACGGTGCCCGGCCAGGTGATGTACAACTCGACGCGCAAGCTGGTGCTGCGCGGGGTGGACGGGGTCATCTTCGTGTGTGACTCGCAGTGGGAGAAGATGCGGGAGAACGTGGAGAGCTTCCGCAATCTGCAGGAGAATCTGGCGGCCTACAGCTACAGCCTGGCAACCACTCCCTACGTGGTTCAGTATAACAAACGAGACTTGCCGAACATCGCGCCTGTGCAATACATGCAGTACGCGATCAACCCTGTTCAGGTGCCGAGTTTCGAGGCGATTGCGATTCGAGGGGAGGGTGTGTTCGACGCGCTGAGCACGATCTGTGGTCTGGTGCTCGCGCAGATAGAGCACAAGCAGAGGCAAGAGGCCGGCGTGACGTAGGGCCGAGATGAAGGCACTGATGGCACTGACAGGTACGTTCGAGGATGTGAGCTTCGCGGAGTTGCTCCAACTGCTGAATGTTGGGCACAAGAGCGGGCGTCTGAGTGTGTGGAGGGGCGCGGAACGGGCCGAGATCTTCGTCTCGGAGGGAGAGGTGGCGCGGGCGATGTCGCGTCGGGATCGAGGGCCGGAGGTGGTGTACCGGATTATGGGATGGCAGGCGGGGGAGTTTCGATTTGAGCGCAACGATGATCCGGTGCATCGGGACATCTTGCAGAGCACCGAGGCGCTGATGCTGGAGGGGATGAAGCGGTTCGACGAGTGGGAGCACCACGTGGAGTCGGAGATGCCGGGGGTGGAAGTTGTGCTTCGACAACGGGCTTTCGCGGTGAACGAGCAGTTCGACTCTCTGAGCGTGGCGGCGCAGAAGGTGTTGCAGCTGGTGGACGCGCGGCGCACGGTGGCGACGATAATTCGAGAAAGCGGATTGGACGCGCAGGAGGCGATGGCGGGGGTGGAGGAGTTGCTGGCGGAGGGAATCGTGGATCAGTGGGAAGCGGAGACGGAACTGGGAGATGTGATTTCCGCCGCGGGGCGGCTTCCGAAGGCGGAGGGCGCCATCGATTTTGCGAAAAGCTCCTACTTCTCATCTAAGGAGCAGTTGTCAGAGCGGCGAGACGGGTCGCCAGGGGAGTCCTCGGAGCGGTCCAGCGATTCGGACTGAGGGACAGTCAGGAGTGGCAGAGATATGGCATTAATACCTAGATTGGCAACAGGTACAAGCTCAACAGGGCTCGATATTGGCAGCAGCGCCATCAAGCTCGTGAAGCTGCATCGCAACAAGGATGGCATTTCGCTCCACAAGGCGGGCAGTGTGCCTACGCCCCCGGACAGCGTCAAGGGCGGCGTGATCGTCGATCCGCTGGCGGTGGCGCAGGGCATACGGTCGTTGTTGGAGGCGCTGCAAGTTGAGGCCCCTACGGTGGTGGCCGGGATCGCCGGGCCGACCGTGGTGGTGAGAGAGGTGCCGCTGCCGGCGATGTCCGATCGGCAGTTGCGCAAGTCTATTCAGTGGGAGGCGCGCAACTACATATCGTTTCCGGTCGAGGACAGCGTGGTCGAGTTCCAGGTGCTGGAGCGACCGACGGCGCGCTCCGGAGGGCAGATGAAGGTGATGTTGGTCGCCGCTCCGCGCGATATGGTGGACAGCCAGGTGGAGACTATCGAGCTGGCGGGATTGGATCCGGCGGCGGTGGAGATACATCCTTTCGCCGCGATGCGCGGTTTGCTGTCGACCAACGGCGAGGCCCAGGAGGAAGAGGGGGATGTGGCTGCGCTGTTGGGGATTGGCGCCGCGTATACGGAGATCACCATTGTAAAGGATCGTGAGTTCGTGCTCAGCCGGATGATTCCGATCGCGGGGAACGCCTTTACGGAGGCGATTCAGAACGCGCTGGATGTGGATGCGGAAGAGGCTAACCAGCTCAAGGAATCGGCTATGCAGGTGGTGTCGAGCGAGGAGGAGCGGGCGACGCTGGATCCGTCGGCACAGCAGGCCAGCCGGGCGATCGAGCCGCTGCTGGATGAGTTGATTCGGGAGGTACGGCGGTCTCTGGCCTACCACGACTATCAGCAGCAGTCTCCGGAGGCGGCTGCGGGAGAGCTGGGCGTGAACCGGATTCTGCTGAGCGGAGGCGGAGCGAAGCTTCCGAACATCGGGGAGTATTTCCAGGCTCAGCTCGGGGTGCCGGTGGAGACGGCGAATGTGTTCGCCTCTCCCAAGCTTCAGGCTCACGGGGTGAACGAAGAATATCTGCGCTCGCACGCTCCTGCGCTGTTGGTGGGGGCGGGGCTGGCGTTGCGCGAGCTGCTGCCGCCAGCCAAGAAGCGGGTGGCGAAGGCGGAAGGCGGAGAATGACCATGGGCGTGTGTGATATTAACCTAATTGCAACCCGACGCAGGCAGAAGCAGCGCGCGATTGCCCTGATGCGCTGTTCGGTCTACTCGCTGATTGCCCTCACGGTGGTGGTGGCGCTGGTGTATGCGTGGATGTCGATGGCGATGAGGCTGACGGCGGGCCGGATCGCCGAGGTGGAGGCGAGGCTGAACGATCCGTCGCTGGCCGATGCTATCGCTCGGATCGAGTTCCTGGAGTCGAACCTTGCGACGCTGGAGCCGAGGGTCGAGCTGCTGGAGAAGGTGCACGACAGCGAGGCGGCCTGGATCGAAGTGCTGCGGGATGTGGGGTCGTGTATACCACAGGGGGTCTGGATCTCGCAGCTGGTGTCGCACCGGCAACAGGACGCGCATACGATTTCGATTCGTGGGTCGGCTTCGAGGCAAGGGGATATGCAGGGCGATATCGGGGAGTTCATGCTCCGGCTGGACGCGCCTGAATGGAGCAGAGTGCCCATGCTGGGCTATACGCAGGCGAACGTGAGCTCAGGCGGGCGGGCGGTGGCCGACTTCGAGGTGACCGTTCCGCTGACGCGAGTTATTGGGAGTGACATCAGATGACCGCTGGTGCAGATCGTAAGGTTGTATTTGCGCTACTTGCTATTGCCGCGCTGTGCCTGATCGGGCTCGGAGCGACACTGTATAGGGGCAAGTCCACTCAGCTGCGAGGGCTGGAGCAGGAGCTGAGCGACAAGGAGGCCGAGTACGTGGAGGTTCGGGCGAAGCTGGCCTCGCAGCCGGAGCTGGAGACCAGCTATGCGCAGCTGCAGGCTCGCCTATCGGTGCTGGAGCCGGCGCTGCCGGACAGCGCGTATATTCCGACGTTCCTGCGTCAGATCGAGGGCCTGGCAACGGGTACTCGCAACACGATCATATCAATCCGGCCGAAGCCGGTGGCGCGGGGCCCGGTTGGGAATGCGGTGGAGATCAACGACGAGACGGGAGCGATCACCCAGATCGCGGATCAGGCCGGTCCAGGTGGTCCGGCGGTGCAGCCACTACCGTATGACTATGTGCCGATTGAGCTGAGGATTGAGGGGACCTACTGGACGGTGATAGATTTTCTGGAGGAATTGCAGCAGTTTCCGAAGATGATCGCGGTGAACGACCTCGGCTTTTATCCGAGTCAGGCAGGAGCCGACGCTCGGCAATCTCCGGAGCTGGCGGCGACGATGGAGTTGACCGCGGTGGTCACCAAAGGGGGCAATGATGGCACAGCGCAGTAAAGAGATCGTTCTGCTCGTACTTGCGCTGGCGTTTCTGGCGGTAGCACTGTTCACGATTCGGGGGAAGCGTGAGCCAGTAGTGCCGCCTCCTGCGCCAGCGGTGGAGGAGCAGGCGGAGGCGACGCCGGCGGAGCCGGGGACGGAGCCAGGAGAGGCGACCGGCGAGCAGGCGGCGGAAGAAGCGGGCGGTGTACGCAACCCGTTTGCGCTGCCTGGGAC
>CAZWRO010000002.1:13014-23864 GCA_964635365.1 uncultured bacterium
CAGGCGGCGGAAGAAGCGGGCGGTGTACGCAACCCGTTTGCGCTGCCTGGGACGAACGCGGCGGCGCCGGTCGAGCCGGCGGAACCAGGCGCGTCTCCGGCGGAGCAGATTGGCGAGCCGATGGCGGCTGTGGCAGCGCTGCCGGAAGGCGAGCTTCGATTGACCGGCATCGTGGCCGGTCTTGCAGTGATAAGAGATGGAGAGAAGCGCCACTACGTGAGGGCCGGCGACCGCATCGGGGACTATCAGGTGCAGTCGGTCGGACAGCGTGAGGTGGTGCTAAGAAGTGAAGCCGGACAGATTACCCTAAGGACGGGAGGGAGGCAGTAGCGCCATGATTCGCAGATGGAATGTTGCATTCACCGGCACAGCAGTTTTGCTAATCCTGCTCCTGGCGTGCGTCGCCGCTCTGGCGAACGGACACGCTCGGACGCAGGCAGAGGCGGCGGCAACGGCCGCCGCGGGACAGTCTCAGGCGGGAGGGGCGCGCGGAACGAGTGCGGGGCCACCGGTCTCGACGGCTCGGTTCACGCTCGAGTTCGTGAATGCTGAGATCATCGACGTGCTCCAGGCTCTGGCCACCCAGAGCGGAGTGAACATTGCGGCGAGCGGGAGCGTGACGGGGACGACGACTCTTCGCTTGCGGGATGTGACGCTGGAGCAGGCCTTGAACATCGTTACGAGGCTGAACGGTTTGGACTATGCGTGGGTGGACGCGGCCTACGTCGTGGGCACTCCGGAAGAAGTGAACGCGATGCGGGTGGCGGACCTGCGCACTTCGGTGGTGGCGCTTCAGCACATCCAGCCGGCCTATGCGCGAGACATTCTGGCCAGGATGACGCCGGAGGTGACCGTTTCCACGCAAGAGGGAGTGAGTTCGATCTTGCTGCTCGGCACGGAGGCCTCGCTGGCGAAGGCGGAGCGCGCGCTGGCTGAGATCGACGTGCCGCCGGTACCTGGCCCGCCGACGACGTCGCAGGTGGGAGTTCGCTATCTGCGGGCGGAGGAGATGGCGGAGATGATCGCGCAGGTTTTGCCCGAGGTGACGATACAGCCGGGAACTCAGGAGAACAGCTTGTTGATCACCGCGGACAGCCTGCAGTGGAACGCCGTGCGCTCGCTGATGGCGGCGGCGGATGTGCCTCCGGCGCCGACACAGGCGACGCAGGTCGTGTACTACGTTAAGTATATTACCCCGACGGAGCTTCGGGACTCGGTGACGGCTTTGGTGCCGGACGTCACTATCTCGCTGGCGCCGCGGTCGTTCACGCCCGTGATAGAGGCTCCGACCGGCGGAGTCGGCGGAACTGCTGACTTGCTGGCCGCCCCGCAGTTGGGCGAAGGCGGAGGCGCCGGAGCAGCCTACGGTGAGAGTGAGGGCGCGCCGGTAACGGCTCTGATTGTGTCGGGCGCTCCGTACACCGTGGACCGGGCGATGAGCTTGCTCGCCGAGTTCGATGAAGCGCCGCGGCAGGTTCACATCACGGCGATGATAACTGAGGTACGCCGCGAAGATGTGATGCGGCTTGGAATCGACTGGGGTCCGTCGGAGGACGCGGGTCTGGGACAGACGGGTGTCCCGCTGGTGATCGGCGAGGTCATGGCGGAGGCCCCGCCTTCGCTGACGCCGGTGCGCGGCTTTCATATGGGCCGGCTGCAGCGGAATATCCTGGAGTGGAATGCTTCGATCCGGGCGCTGGAGGAACAGGGCCGGGCGAACATTCTGTCCAATCCGAGTGTGACGACGCTCGACGGGCGACAGACGACGTTGCACACGGGCGAGACCTACTACTACGAGGTGGCAGTGGCGGCGGCTACGACGGGCGGGATCGTCAAGGATGTCCGCACGTTCGAGGTGGGCATCAGCCTGATCGTTAATCCTCGTATCAACAACGAGGATGAGGTCACGCTGACCATTTCTCCTACGGTAGCTGCGCTGCTGGGAACCAGCGAGTTCAATCTGCCGGTTGTTACGGAGCGTGCGGTGGTGACCACGGTCCGAGTGAGAAGCGGTGAGACCGCAGTGATCGCCGGACTGGTGAGTGACGAGGAGCAAGTGATGGTGACGAAGATTCCGTTCCTGGGCGACATCCCGCTTCTGGGTGAGCTCTTCAGGCACCGGGAGCGGAAGCCGGCGCACACGGAGATTCTGATTCTCGTCACTCCGACGATTATCGACAACCTCGACAACTAGGTAATGATTTCGGGCCGGCTGGCGACAGCCGGCCTGGGAATGCTCCGAAGAGAGAGACGATGGGAGCAAGATAGCAGGGCGACAGACCGAATCATGGCGCCGGCGAGGGGGCTTGTCGATGCCGGACAGGCCCCCTTCGATTTCCCGGAAGCGCCGGTGCGGGGAGAGTTGAGCCAAACGAAAATGGAAACGCGCACCGTCGCTGACATAGTGCGGGAAGTCACGGAGATCTCCGACGAACAGCTGAAGCAAGCGCTGGACGTCCAGAAGGAGACCCGCGCGCCGCTGGCCCAGGTGCTGGCCAACATGAACCTGATTTCGGAGAAGGACAAGGCCAGAATCCTGGGTCGTCAGTGGGGCATCCCCTTCGTCGACCTGGCGGACCGCCAGATCGACCGAGAGCTGCTGAAGCTGATTCCTCACCATCTGCTGCAGCGCTGCAAGGCGGTGCCGATCGATCAACACGGGCCGCGCTTGGTGGTGGCGATGGTGAACCCGCTGGATGTGTATGCGATCGACCAGATGCGTCTGGTGGCGGGCATAGATATCGAGTGTGTGATCGCTACGGCGGATGATATCGGCTCGGCCTTGGGGCAGTCGATGTCGGTGCGGGATGAGATTGCGGGGGCGCTCCAGGAGGTGAGCGAGGAGTTCGGCGGGGATGTCGGGGACATCCAGTTGGAGGAGAAGGAGCGGGAGGAAGAGGTCACCGTCGATCAGCTGCGGGAGATGATGGACGACGCTCCGGTGGTGAAGCTGGCGAACTTGATTATTCGGCAGGCGATTCGCGACAAGGCCAGCGACATTCACATTCAGCCTGAGGTCAATCGAGTGCGGATTCGGTACCGCATAGACGGGATACTGCACGACTCGATGACGGTGCCGAAGAACGTGCAGGCGCCCTTGGTCTCCCGTATCAAAGTCATGGCCGACATGGACATAGCCGAGAAGCGGGCGGCGCAGGACGGCCGCATTTCGCTGAGCCTGGCCGGCCGGGAGTTCGATTTCCGCGTGTCGACGAATCCGGGGGTCAACGGCGAGAAGGTCGTGATGCGTATTCTCGACAAGCGGGGAGTTCAGGTGACTCTGAACCAGCTTGGAATCCCGAACACGATGCTGGAGGACTTCGACCGGCTGATCAACCGCAGCTACGGAATCATCGCGGTGACCGGGCCGACGGGGTCGGGGAAGTCGACGACTCTGTACTCGGTGCTGAACACCATTAACAGCCCGGAGAAGAATATTTTGACGATCGAGGACCCGGTGGAGTATCAGCTCCCGGGTTTGACGCAGACGCAGGTCAATGTGCGGGCCGGGGTCACTTTCCCAGGGGCGCTGCGCACGTTCCTGAGACAGGACCCTGATATCATCCTCGTGGGCGAGATCCGAGACGCCGAGACGGCACTCATTGCCACGGAGGCCGCGCTTACCGGACACCTGGTTTTCAGCACGCTGCACACGAACGACGCTCCGACGGCTGTGGCTCGTCTGATTGAGATGGGCGTGGAGCCGTTCCTGATTGCTTCTTCTGTTATCGGGGTGCTCGCTCAGCGATTGGTGCGAGTGATTTGTCCTGACTGCAAGGAGTCGTATACTCCTCCGGTCGAGGCCTTCCGCCGACTCAACTTGGCGATGGATCTGGAATCGGTGACGTTCTACCGAGGACGGGGGTGTGACCGCTGCCGGCAGACCGGATACCGGGGCCGGACGGGGGTCTACGAGATGATGATGATAAACGATTCCGTCCGCGAGCTGATCCTCCGGAGGGCGCCGACGCACGAGATACGCCAAGGGGGCTTGGACGCGGGCATGGTCACCCTCAAACAGGACGCGATGCAGAAGATCCTGGAGGGTGTGACTACGATGGAGGAGGCGTTGAGAGTTGTCTACGCTGGCTAAGGCTGGACGCAGTCTGAAAATCGAGGACTACGCGCTCGACGAGCTGCTGTCGATGGCCGTGGAGCGCAAGGCGTCGGACATGCATTTTACGGTGGGGTTGCCTCCGATGGTTCGAGTTGACGGGCGCCTCCGCTCGATGAGCTTCGACGAACTGTCGTCGCGGGAATGCCAGCGGCTCGTATACAGCATTCTCGACGACCACCAGATTCGGACCTTCGAGTCGAAGCACGAGCTGGACTTTTCGCACGGGATCCCGAAGCTGGGACGATTCCGGGTCAATGTCTATATGCAGCGGGGCTCGGTGGGAGCGGCCTTCCGGCTGGTCCCGCACAAGATCCCGACGTTCGATCAGTTGGGGTTGCCGATGGCGGTGCGAGAGTTGACGAACCGCACGAGCGGGCTGATTCTGGTGACTGGGCCAACGGGCAGCGGGAAGTCGACAACGCTGGCGGCGATGATCGGGCACATCAACCAGTTTTGCAGTTGTCACGTGATGACCATCGAGGACCCGATTGAGTACTTGCACACGCACCAGAGGGCGATGATCAATCAGCGGGAGTTGGGCAGTGACACCTATGAGATGAGCGGGGCCCTGCGCTCGGTGGTGCGAGAAGACCCGGACGTGGTGCTCAT
Organism: uncultured bacterium; assembly: GCA_964635365.1. Classification (GTDB taxonomy): domain Bacteria; phylum Armatimonadota; class Hebobacteria; order Hebobacterales; family Hebobacteraceae; genus CAZWRO01. The sequence continues at coordinate 17,741 of CAZWRO010000002.1, forward strand.
CGGTGAGATGCGAGACCTGGAGACGATCGATGCGGCGCTGAAGATAGCGGAGACGGGGCATTTGGTATTAGCGACGCTGCACACGCGCAATGCTCCGCAGAGCATCGATCGGATCATCGACGTATTTCCGCCGCATCAGCAGTCGCAGATCCGGGTGCTGCTGGCGAGTACGCTGGAGGCGGTGCTTGCGCAGCAACTGCTGCCGAAGGTGGGCGAGAAGGGCCGGGTCCTTGCGATGGAGCTGATGATAGTGACGGCCGGGGTCCGAAACTTGATTCGGGAGGGGAAGACGCACCAGATCTATTCCCTGATGGAGACGGGCGGGGAAGTGGGGATGCAGACGATGGATCGGGCGCTGGCCTCGCTGGTGCGTCAGGGGCTGATTTCGTCGAAAGAGGGCGCCATGCGGGCGATCGATGCGGATAACTATACGCGGTGGCTCGCCACCCTGTGAGGCAAAGGCCCAAACACGGAATAGAGATGTGGACGATTCGTCGATCCACATCTGGATGCCAAAGGAGCAGTAGTCGTGCCTGTGTATCGATATAATGCCATGGACCCTAGCGGGCGTGCTGTCGCGGGCACGCTGGAGGCGGACAGCCTCGAGCTGGTACGCGCGAAGCTCGCCGATTTGCGTTATCACGTACTAAACATCAGGGAGACTCGCTCTCGCTCCGGGCTTTCCGACCGGTTCTTGGCGATGCAGCGCGTGAAGCTGCGAGATCTGGTGGTTTTCAGCCGTCAGTTCGCGACGATGGTCGACGCGGGTCTGAGCGTTGTGAAGTGCCTGGACATTCTCCAGAAGCAGTGCCGGAATCCGCGGTTGAAAGATGCGATCGGGCAGATCAAGCACGATGTGGCGGGCGGAAGCAGTCTCACAGAGGCGGTGCAGAAGCACCCGCGCATCTTCTCGGGTTTGTACGTGAATATGATCCGGTCGGCGGAGGCAGGCGGTATTCTGGATGTGGTGCTGGACCGTCTTGCTGCGTTCCTGGAGAAAGAGCAGGAGACGCGCAACAAGATCAAGTCGGCGATGACGTATCCGGTGGTGGTCTTCTGCTTTGCGATGTTGATGCTGCTCGGGTTGCTGTTCTTCGTGCTGCCCAAGTTCAAGGGCATCTTCGAGACCATGCAGCTGGAGCTGCCGCTGACGACGAAGCTGATGCTAAACTCTTCCGAATACGTCCAGACGTATTGGTATATCGCGCTGCTGGTGACGGTGGGCTCGGTGCTCGGCGTTCGCCTGCTGGCGCGCACGGAGAAGGGACGCTACGCGATTGACGCGGCGAAGCTGCGGGTTCCGGTGTTCGGCGATTTGCTTCTTAAGACCGCGGTGTCTCGGTTTGCGCGGACGTTTGGAACGCTGATCAGCAGCGGCGTGCCGGTGCTGCGCGCGCTGGATATCGTCGGGGATACGGCGGGGAACCTGGTGGTGGCGGAGACGGTCAGCCGGGCCCGGGCCAGCATTAAGGAAGGCGATAAGATAAGCACGCCGTTGTACGGCAGCCGGATTTTCCCGGTGATGGTAACCCAGATGATCGCGGTCGGGGAGGAAACGGGTCGTCTGGACCAAATGCTGGACAAGGTGGCGAGCTTCTACGACGACGAAGTCGACGCTACGCTGAAGAGCTTGACTTCTCTGATCGAGCCGATGATGATCGTGGGCCTCGGCCTGATTGTGGGATTCATCGCGGTTTCGGTAATTTCACCGATTTACTCTCTGGTGGGCTCGCTGGGGAGCTAGGCTCGCCGGCGATTGGGCCTGCCAGAAGGCCACTAGGAGGCGAAGGGCTCGGGGCGGCGCGCAGCGCTCCCCGAGCTACGGCGACATGGCAAGAGCCAAACGGATGACCCCGGATCGAGGCGAGATCGAACGCCTTGTTCGTGAGTACCGACGGACCGGCGACACCAAGCTCCGCGATCGGTTGATCTCCCAACACCTATACCTGGTGCAGACGGTGGCCCGCAAGTTTGCGGGCATGGGCGAGTCGAACGACGATCTGCTTCAGGAAGGGGCAATGGGGCTGATCAACGCGGTCGATCTCTACGACCCCGACCGCGGGGTGCAGTTCTCCACCTATGCGACGCATTTGGTGGAGGGACAGATCCGGCACTATCTGCGGGACCGGGGGAAGCTGATTAAGCAGCCGGCCTGGATCCAGGAGCTGACGACGAAGATAGTGAAGGCGACGGAGGCTCTGACGCAGGAGTTGGACCGCGTGCCGACGCCGGTGGAGATCGCGGAACGGGCGGGGACGACGCCGGAGAATGTAACCAGGATGTTGGAGACCCGGGAGCGCAGCAAGGTGGCGTCGCTGGACGCGGCCCACAGCGATGATGACGGGCAGGGGCCGGCGATCGACCCGGACAAGCTGCGCACCGATAGCCCCGATAATGTCCACCTCCCAATCGAGGACCGGATCTTCTTGCGCGACGCAATGTCGCGGTTGAAGACGCTCGAGCGGAAGGTGGTTCATCATTTCTACTACCTCGATCTGAATCAGACGGAGATTGCTCGCAAGCTGGGGATTTCGGTCAACTACGCATCTTATCTGCTTCGAGGCGCGATTGCGAAGCTGAAGCAGGCGTTCGAGGCGCAGGAGGCGGCGGCCGCCGCGACGCAGCCCGAGCCGGCCGAGGAGAAGCGGGTGCCATCGGGAGCGTACTCCCTATCGCTGCGGCCGGCGGAGACGGACAGCGCGACGAAGCTGGCGACCAAGAACCATTACCTGGCGCGAATGCAACAGGAGGTGGAGAGGGCGTCTCGCTATCCTCAACAGTTTTCCATTGTCCTCGTGCAGCCGGATCAGACCGAGCTGACCCAGGAGGAGGTGATGGCGCTGGCGCGACTGATCCGCACCGGCGTTCGGAGTATCGACTTGGTGGCGCGGTTGGCGACGGCGACATTCGGCATCCTCCTCCCCCACACCGGCCGAGAGTCGGCCGTGCTGGCGGAGCGACTGGTGAGGACCGTGGGCTCCCGTTTGAGCGGGGGGAATCGGCCGACGACGGTGAGTGTGGGATTTGCCGCGTTCCCGACGGACGGGCGCACGAGCGAGGAGCTGCTGTCTGCGGCGGAGACGGCGCTGGGACAGGCGATGCGAGAGGGTGGAAACCGACATTTGCGGGCGGAGGCGCGGGCGCGTTCGGGTGGGCAGGCGAGGCCTGCCCTGGGTCGATCGTAGACGCAAGCACAGGTTTATGGGAGATGAAAAGACCTGCCGCCGTGGCGGCAGGTCTTTTCATCTCAGAATCCGTGAGCAACTGTGGAATAACCCCACCAGACTAATGAACCCGTAGCTGCCGGGAGGAACCGGCGACGGGACCGGCCTAGGTGCCGGGCACAGCCAACAGAGAAGGCTAACCCTATACTCAGGAGGTGTAAGGGAAACATGATGAGCCGAATGGTGAATCGAAAGAGCAAGGGCTTCACCCTGATCGAGATGCTGATCGTGATCGTGGTGATCGCCATCCTCGCTCTGATCGTCATTCCGCGGTTGCTGGGAGCTGGTCGTAAGGCGAAGGAAGCGGCTCTGCGCGGCGATCTACATCAGGTCAGGAATGCGATTCAGCAGTTTGAGGCGGACTGTGGTGACTATCCAGCCACCCTCGCGCAGTTGATGACGGTGCCGACAGGTGGTAACGGTGGAACGGGTATCGCGCTCGACGTGACTGGTTGGCAGGGTCCGTATCTTCGGACGCCCGATGGCAACCTGCCTGCGGATCCGTTTACTGCCAGCAGCACGAGTTGGGGCTACACAGCAAGCACTGGACACATTCAAAGCGGTTCGACGTTGACCGCGATCAACGGCGACAACTACAGCAGCTGGTAACGCAGACGACAGTAGTTACAGCTGCGACTTGCAGTTGAGATCATTGGGGATAGCAGGAGAGACCTTAAGAAGGCGCCTTCTGCTATCCCCGTCTGATCTGGGGAGAGAAGCCATGACGGGGCGAAGAGCAAGAGGGTTCACTCTCATCGAGCTGTTGGCGGCGGTGTTTGTGCTGGCCATTGGGCTGACGAGTGTCAGCATGCTATTCGTGGCTGGCATCATCAGCAACCAAAAGGCGGAGCGCACGAGCGCGGCCGTGAACGCGGCCCAGAGGGAGTTGGAACGACTTCACAGTGCCGGGTTCTCCGGGTGTATTGTGGACGCTGAGGTCTTCGGCAGTGATGAGGGTTACACGATCATAACTCAGAACACCGACAAGACGGGCGAGATCGGCTTCAGCATTCCGAATCAACCACTGATGACGGGCGTGATCGATATTGCGTACTATGCGGGATCTACGGGGATCTACCCCAATCTGAAGAACGTGACAGTCACGGTGACGTCGACCGGCGGCGGCCTGACGGCAGGAACCACCGTGATGAACACGCTGATTGCGAACCGACCATGAAGAAGAACACGAAGGCCGCAAGCAGGGCAAGCGCAAGCCGAGGGGCAGCTGGATTCACACTGCCGGAAGTCATGACTGCAATGGTGGTGATGGTGATCGTAATTGGTGGCATCGCCGCTATCTACATGGCCTCCATGAGGATGTGGTATCGAGGCGCGGCTGAGACCTACGCTCAGCAGGGCGCCTCCTGGGCCGTGCAGCGCATTGTGCCCGAGGTGCGAGAGGGACTCAGCGTGACCACCGCGGGTTCGCCGTATGAGTCGGTGTGTATCGTGGTGCGACTTCCGAATAAGGTGTATGACTCCGGCGAGGACACCTACCTGAACGAGGTCACGACGGATGCTTATGGCGATCCGTACCTAGTGCCCGGAGGGTGGGTTGTGTACTTCCGAGGCAACGAGTACGGAACCATCTCGCTAACTGGCAACCGGCTCTGGCGGCTTTTCGTAGGCTCCGACGGCGTGACCTACAAGCAGCAGGTGGTGGCGGAAAACATAGTGGACAATCCTCCGGACGGGACCGGCAACCCGAAGCCCATGTTTATCTACTGGCCGGACATCTACCGTCTGGAGTCGGTGGAGGTTACAGTAACGACGCACGAGGAAATGGGCCACAGAGTCGCGGAGGCCACCATGCGTGGAGAGGTCAATCTGCGCAATAACTGAGATGGACTCGGCCCGTGCGCGGCCCGATTGAGGCGGTTCCAAGGGCCGACGGGTGACTGCGCAGGGCAGCAGATGGAGGCGGGATAATCGGTGGTGTGCTTGAGCGACGGATATGGAAGATCGATTCGGGAGAGCATTCGGGCGGGAGAGATGAGCGGAGGCTCAGAATCTCGCCCGACCCCGGCAAGTCGGCGGCGGGAAAAGCGAGGATAGTATGATGGAGGCAACGTGGTTGCGTGGTGGATGCAGGAGAGGCGACCGCGGAAGCGTGTTTCTGCTGGCTATGGTGTCGTTAATAGCGCTGTTGCTGCTGGGCACCTCCATGCTCGAGACTGCGATCCAGGGTTTGTCGCGGTCGTCGAACGATCAACGTCAGCAGGAGGCCTTGTGTCTGGCGGAGTCAGGCGTCGATATGGCCATCACGAAGCTATACGAGAACTACGACAGCATCAATCAGGCCTTGGCCACGAGTGGGACGTACACCGATACCTTTGCGATGCCCCAAGGCTCCGTGACCTACACCGTGACGGCCCCGTACGCCGGCATTGCTGACACGTGTGTGATTGTGTCGGACTCCACTACGTGGACGAATCGACAAGCGCGAGTGCGCGTGGTGGCTGACTACATGACGAATGTGAGCCGGGTATTTGAAGGGGCTATCTTCTCCGACAGCCCGCTGGTGCTCAACGGCGGCGGTGCAGTCTATCCGGATGCCGATGGTGATGGCGGCGACATCTACTCCAACGGCGATATCACCTTCAACGGCACGTCATTCGATATGACGGTGGATGGCTCGCTTTACACGACGGGCACGGTGAACTGGGTGCCAGACGATGTGCCGGCGACCAGCGTGCATCAAGGCATCTCGCCGGTGCCGATGCCAGTGATCGACTTGGCCTACTACGAGAGCATCGCCACGTCAGTATTCAATGGCAACAAGACATTCAATGGCAGCGAGCTGAACGGCCTGGGGGGCGGGGTCATTTACGTTGATGGAAACGTAAGGATTTCGGGCAACTACGAGGGTCAGTCTCTAATCGTGGCCAGCGGCACCATTA
>CAZWRO010000002.1:23964-29700 GCA_964635365.1 uncultured bacterium
AGGATTTCGGGCAACTACGAGGGTCAGTCTCTAATCGTGGCCAGCGGCACCATTAGAGTCACAGGAAACGTGCAGGCAACGAATCCAGATGTGGATACCCTGGTGCTGATGAGCCCCATGTCCGTCACGATAGCCGGTAACTGCACGGTGGATGGTCTGATCTACGCCCACAGCGTGTTGGACGATGCAGAGACAACGGTCAGCGGAAACGTGACGATCAACGGGGCGATTATCTCGGACGTGGTGAGAACAAACGGTTCGATAACCGTAACCTACAACGACGTCTGGGATGCCCTGCCTCTGCCGGGTATCGGCAAGATGCAGTGGGCGCAGATTTCCTGGGAGCACCGGAAGCTATAACGGTCTTACGCCACCTACAACAGTCCTGCACTACCTATAGCAGCCCTACACCACAGGAGGCACTTTCTTGCCCGTCGATCCGTTTCGTGACTTGCGTGATCCGGATGAGAGACGAAGAGAAATTCTCTGGATTGCTATCAGCTTCATTGTGATCCTGGCTAGCTGGCTGGCGGTGGTGCTGATTTTCGGCTACCCGCCGCTCGTGCTCGGCATGACCTACGACGAGACCGTGCTGGTGGTCGGCCTGGGCCTGCTGCTCCTCTGCTCGGTTCTCTACCTGGTGGCGAAAGAGAGGGAGCAGCGGTACACCAACCAGCGTCTGCTGGGCAAGCTGCAGGACACGGTCACCACTCTGGACCAGCGCGTGGCTCAGCTTGATGCGCTGTGCTCCACGAGTGCGGAGCTGGCCGGCTCGCTGGACGTGGACCACATCTCCCGCTGGGTTGTCGAGTCGGTGATGGCGCAGGTCGGGGCGGCGTCTGCGTCTATGGTGCTGGTGGACGAGAGAACGGGTCGGATCGTCTACGCGCACGAGGCCCCGACAGAGGAGTCGGCGGAGGAGGGCAATGGGCTGGACCGCGAGGCCGAATTGCTGGCTCCCTCGGCGAGGAGTGCGGGGCCGGCCATTGATTTGGAGAGACGGATTCAGGAATGGAACGAGCGCCCGCATATGATCTGCGCGCCGCTGCGTCTGGGAAACCGGACGGCGGGCTACCTGGGCCTCGCCCGACAGGATGCTGAGGCCGACTTCACCTCGCAAGACATGAGCACGCTGACGACGGTGGCGAACATGGCCTCGAAGGCGATTGAGAGCGCGCAGCTTCATGTCGGGCTTCGCGACAGCTATCTGGCGACGGTTCGCACGTTGGTGAACTCGTTGCACGCGCGGGATAACTATACGGCGGCGCATGGGCAGCGGGTGGCGAGGCTGGCGATTCGGATTGCCGAGCAGATGGGAGTGCCGGACAGCATCATCCGCGACATCGAGGTGTTCGGTCCGCTGCACGATGTGGGGAAGATCGGGATTCCCGATGCGGTGCTGTTGAAGATGGGGCCGCTGGGTTCGGAGGAGCGCGCGCGGTGCCAGGAGCACTGCCTGATCGGCGAGCAAATCATCCGTCCGCTGAAGCCAAGCAAAGCGGCTCTGGCGCTGGTGCGGAGCCATCACGAGCGCTGGGACGGCAGGGGGTACCCAGACGGATTGGTTGGGGAGGACAATCCTTTGCTGGCACGGATACTGCAGGTGGCGGACTGCTACGACGCGTTGATCTCAGATCGGCCCTACCAGGGGCCCATGAGCGAAGAGGAGACTCTCTCGCATTTCCGGATGCACTCGGGGAGCCACTACGACCCGGCTGTGGTCGACGCGCTGTATGCGGTGCTGACGGAGGTGCAGCCGGAGGCGGCGGGCGAATCGGTGAAGCCGCTGCTGGCCGCCGCGAGAGGGCGTAACTCGGGCCGTTCGGTTCCGAGCAGAGAAATACATTAACGCTATCATTCACCGCAGGAGACACACGAGATGAGGGCGACCGAAGTTGATGCAAACACAATGGCCTTGAAGGGGCAAGCGAAGTCCGACAGCGAGCAGCTTGCTGATATGCTGAAGGAGGCGGGGGCGGCCGATCGTCAGCTGATAGAGCGGGCGGAGGCGATCCACCACACGCAGGGCCGGTGGCTGGGTAGCATTCTGGTAGAGCTGAGCGCAATCGGCGCGGAGGACATGGCGCGCTTCTTGGCGGACAAGCTGGGTCTGAAGACCATCGATCTGTCGAGCACGCCGTTCAGCATGGAGGCGGCCCGGAAGCTTCCGGAGTCGATGGCGCGCCGTTTTGGGGTGGTGCCGATCTCGCAGCTCGACGGGGCGCTCCACATCGCGATGTTCAACCCGCTGGACACGCTGTCGTGCGACCTGATTCAGGCACGAAGCGGAATGCGCTTGCACCGAATGGTGTCGACTGAACGCGAGGTGCGAGAGGCGCTCGAGCGCTGCTACTCGGAACTGGCCAGGGCGACCAAGCAGGAGCCGGCTCTGGAGAAATCGCGCGCGAAGTCGGCTCCCTCTGCCGCAGCCAAGGCGGACCGGGAAGAGGCGGCGGAGTCGGATGAGATTCTGCACGTGGATGATCTCCTGCATATGATGATGGACCGGGGAGCGTCGGACTTGCACCTGAGCGCCAACGGGTCCCCCACGCTTCGGATAGACGGCGAGCTGGTGTCGATTGGCTCGCAGAGGCTGAGCCCAAAGAAAGTACACCAGCTGATCTACGACGTGTTGGCTGATGAGCAGATACGGACATTCGAGGAGACTCACGAGCTCGATTTTGCGTACAGCATTGCGGGGCTGTCGCGGTTCCGTGTAAACGTGCACCGCCAGCGAGGGACCATCGGCGCGGTGTTTCGGGCGGTTCCGGTCGATCCGCCATCTCTGGAAGGCCTGGGTATGCCGGATGTGCTGAAGACGTTCTGCTCCAAGCCTCGCGGGTTGGTGCTGGTGACGGGTCCCACGGGATCGGGTAAGTCGACGACGCTGGCGGCTATGATCAGGGAGATCAACGTCACTCGGCGCCGGCATATCGTGACGGTGGAGGACCCGATTGAGTTTCTCCATCGCAACGAGAAGAGCATTATCATCCAGCGAGAGGTCGGCAGCGACACGAAGTCCTTTACGGCCGCGCTGCGGCACGTACTGCGCCAGGACCCAGACGTCATCCTGATTGGGGAGATGCGCGACCTGGAGACTATCGGAGCGGCGCTGACGGCAGCGGAAACCGGGCACCTGGTGCTGGCCACGCTGCACACGACAAGCGCGTCTCAGACGGTGGATCGAATTGTGGATGTGTTCCCGCCGCACCAGCAGGAGCAGGTGCGGGTGCAGCTTTCGACGGTGCTGGAGGGCATCGTGTGCCAGACGCTGCTTCCATTTGCGGACGGTAAGGGGCGCACCTCCGCGCAGGAGATCCTGGTCGCGACTTCGGCGATTCGGAACCTGATCCGAGAAGGCAAGACGCATCAGATGCCGTCGGTGCTGCAGTCGAGCGCGGCAGAGGGCATGCAGACCCTCGATCAGGCGCTCAAAGTACTGGTGAAATCGAGCAAGGTGGCGCCGCAGGTGGCGATGTCTCTCGCCAGCAACCCGGCGGACTTCGAGATGTTCATGCGGATGGTTTGACGGGCGGGGTAGCGCCCGAGATCGATAACTCGACAGAGAACGCTCCGCTATCGCAGATAGCGGAGCGTTATGTTGGCCACGTTGCCGGCGGCGTCGCGCGCCCGAACCTCCACGGCATGGGCGGCCTCGGGCAGGCGGTCTCGGTCGAGGAGGATGGCCTCGAACTGTCCGTCGAAGATGCCGTCTTCGGCGGCGGCGGCGAGCCAGTCGCCCCCGTCAACTCTGAACTCAGCACTGGTGATGTAGGTGGTGCGGTCGAAGACGGTGAGGCTGTCCGCAGGGGGATCGTCGTCGGCGCGGCGTCGATCCAGAATCAACTCCGGCGGGGTGTTGTCCACGGTGAAGGCCTGAGAGACGGACTCGACTTCGCAGGCGTCGGTTGGGTTAGAGGAACGGTCAGTCGCCACGACCTTGATCCAGTAGAGGCCGTCAGGGACTGAGGTGGTGTCCCATTCAAGCCGCGTGGCAACGGCCGGCGGGCCGGCGCGCGGGGCGCGAGGTATTTCCTCTTCCTCCTCCCCTACCTCCTCGTCCTCGTCAGCCTCCCATGTCGGTCCCTCGTCTGGTTCCTCCACGTCCTCCCCTTCCAGTCCAAAGGCGGCCACCGGGGCCGCCGTCACGGCTGCCGTCGCAGCCGCCATCGGATCGGTAGGGTCGGCTACGGTGGCGCGCCGGAGGGAGAGCCGGTGAGGTCGCTCCTGGATGAGGGACGCCTGCGGGCGGTCGGTTGCTGCAGGGGTCCGGCGAACAATCTCCTCTGCTGGTCCTTCTTCAACCGGTTCGTCGGTGGCCTGGACAGGCGCCCAGGTTCCTCCCCTGTCGGCCGACCGATATACCTCGTAGGTGATGCTATCGCCGTCCGGGTCGCGCCCCGTCCAGCGTATGGACTTGCGGCCGGACCAGATCTCATCTCCGGTGGGAGACGAAAGAGCAACCTGCGGGGGTCGGTTGGCGGGCAGGTAGCTGATCTCCACGGAGTCGATCTCCGCGGTGGTTGGGCCGCGGCCTTCGACTTCGACACGGCACTGCAGGAAGCGCGCGGGAGGGCTGGCGGAAGTCGAGGTGGGTCCGGTCTGGCGCCACTCGCTCCAGGTGGAGTCGGGATGGGCGGTGCCGCCGCTCCGGGTGGCGAGGCGCACACGCGCTTCGTTCGGCGCGTGGCCCTGCCACCGCACCGCTCCCCAACGGGCCACGGCTCCGGCATCGTGGACGGGTGAGGTGAAGCTCCCCGTGCGCGGGACCACAGCATCGAGCTTGATGATGCGACCGGTGTCGGCCGCGGCGAGGTAGAGGGCGCCGGCGCCGTCACGGGCAATCCGCGTGACGAAGGCGGTCTCCGGGTCGTAGATCTCGGCATAGCTTCTGTCAGGCCGGATGACGTAGACTCGGGCTTCGGGGCCGGTGGCCGCGTAGACGGCTCCATCGGGCGCGGCCTGTAGGGAAAGGACATGCTTGGCCCTGACGCGGAGCACTTCTTGCACGACGCCGTTGGCGCCGATCTTCAGCACCCGGCCGCCGGGCGAGGTGCCAACGTAGACGTTGCCCTGGGAGTCGACGGCCACGCTCTGCGCGGCGTATCTGTCGATCTCGTGGAGGGAGCGGGCGGATCCATCCGGGGCGAGGGCGTAAACCTTGCCGCGGGGCGAGGTGGTGAGATACAGGGTGTCGTCGGGCCCGACGGCGAGGTCAGTTAGGTGGCGGTCGGCGGCGGCGAAGGCGAGGGTGGCGACGCCGTCGGGGGATATGCGGTAGAGCCTGCCATCGGGGCCGGTGGCCGCCCACAGGTCGCCGGAGTTGGTGAAGGCAAGGGCCCAGACATCCTGGGCGTCGAGGCGACACAGCGGCTCGGGGTCCTGGCCAAGGGAGAGCCGATAGATGGTCCCGCTGGGCGCGGCGCCGGCGTAGACGGTGCCGTCACCGGCGATGGCGATGGCTTGTATCGCGGCATCTTCCGTTGCGAGCAGCACCTCGGTGTCGCCGTCAGGGGTGGTCCGGCGAAGACATCCGTCGGTCCAGGTGCCGGTGTATACCGATCCATCAGCTCCCACGGCTAGGGGCCACAGGCATTGAGCGCGGACGCGGTCGAGCACGCTGGCTTGCGGGCCGAGGGCGAGCCCACCGGTGCTGACCACAGCGAGGCCGTCGGCCTCGCCCCCGGCGAAGTCCCTCTGGGTGGTGAGGCGCCAGATCTCAGCGGTGCGGCCGAG
>CAZWRO010000002.1:29800-31096 GCA_964635365.1 uncultured bacterium
CTCCTCCCCTTCCACGGTCAGAGTAAGCACGGTGGCACCGGAGATCACCCACTCGGTACTGCTACGCTGCTCCACGTAGTCGCGCAGAGGACGCAGCCGCGTGGCGGCGGCCGATCTCAACACCTCGACGACGGCCGGGGGAAGGTCGCGGAAGGCGAAGCCGCGCGCCTCTAGGCCCACGGTGGGCAGGGCGAGCTGAACCACCAGGTCGTCATTGCTGGGACGGTCCAGCATCTGGGCTATCATCTGCGCCATGGAGGTCGGCCTGGGGTCGGATATTTGTAGCCGGGAGCGGAGCATGTCGGCGGAGCGGCCGCCGGCAATGCCAACGCGCAGACGGCCCGGAGGGCAATTTTCGGGGACTTGGATGCGCTCGGTTCGAGTGATCTGCCCGGCGTTGCCAGCACGGAGGGTGATCACGACCTCCACTTCGTCACCGGGTCGGACCCTGGGCTGGGCGATCTGGGCGCGCTCGAGGCGCGCGAGGCGACGAGTGCGGCTGAGCTCGACGGCGACTCCAAGGCTAGAGACTCGGGCCTCTCCGAACTCGCTGTTCTGGAGCACGTCGAGAATCTGGGAGAGCTCATCGGTGGCCGAAGTGGCAGCCGCGGAGCCGCCAAGCAGGAGCGCCAAGAGTCCGTTCTCGCCCCCCATAGCGTAGGTGTTCTCGCGCTCCATGGGGGGCAGGCCCTCGGCCTCGAGGGAGAAGCGAACCCGGGTGCTTCCCTCCGTGGGAGGGCCGACGCTGCCGATGGCGCCGGCGAGCAGGCCGGTGAGCAGCATCTTGGTGAGGTCGCGGTTGCGGACAACCTGCACTTCGTAGCGGCGCTGCACTCCCCGGTCGCGGTCGGCGATGGCGAAGGTGGTGTCCACCAGCGCGGCCATCTCGCCAAGCCTGCCGCCGAGGCACCAGGGCCTGTCCTCGGTGAAGCGACCCAGAGTCTGTCCCCCGGAGGCGAGCTTGAAGGACAACTGGGCAGAGGGCATCACGCCGTGGACGTAGGCGGCGACAAGGGGCAGATCGGTGGCGCCCAGGCTGGACATGGGATGGCCGAAGGCGAGGACGACGCCGTCCTTGACGTAGGTGACGGTTCCGACGACGGTCATGTCGAGGTCGCCACCCACGAGTCGGGCACCGACGGCGGCTCCGGGCACCATCTCCGCATCGATATGGGCCATGGATCCGGCGCCGGCAAGCGGCACGAGGCCAAGCGGCTCCAACGCGGTGCGGAGGAGGGAGAGGTGGGAAGGCCGGAGGCCGCTCACGAGGAGGGGAGTGGCGACCGGTACGAGGGC
>CAZWRO010000002.1:31196-39450 GCA_964635365.1 uncultured bacterium
TCCCGTTGATGTAGATGGGGCTGCCGCTCATTCCCGACACCACGCCGAAGCCCTGGGAAACAGGCGGGCCGGAGTCGATCCGCACGAGGATGATGTCGCCGCCGAAATCGACCTGCCGAAGCACGCCGAGCACGGTCACGCCGAAGTTCTCCACGCGCGTGCCGCGGAAGACGCTCTTCCCTACGCCGGTCATGCCCGGTCGGATTTCGTCCACGGTGAGCATTTCCGAGCGCGGGATGAGTGGGTCGGCCGGTTCTGCGGCCTGCGTCACGGCCGGCAGCAGCAGGCAGGCCGCCGCCACCAAACCGGCGGCGAGACTGGATAGCTTGATCCTCGGTGCTCTCATAGTCCTCACATGTGGGCGGCCTGGCGCCAAGTGGGCCGCCGCCACCGAGCCGTCACACCACCGGCAGCTCGGGAGGCATGGCCGAAGTAGTCAGCGTTTCGGCGCCGTCGGCTTGCACGACCAGCAGGTCTTCGAGCCTTACGCCGCCGATATCGGGCAGATAGATGCCGGGCTCCACCGTGACGACGTTTCCGGCTGCGAGCTTGGTTTCGTCGCCCTTCCGCAGGTAAGGGACTTCGTGGACGTCAACGCCGACGCCGTGGCCGAGCCCGTGGCCGAAGCAGTCGCCAAAGCCGGCCTCGTCGATGATTGTCCGGGCGAGGGCATCCACCTCTCCGCATCTTGCGCCGGCCCGGACCGCCGCCACCGCCGCGCGCTGGGCGCGGTGGGCGATCTCGTAGATCTGCCGGGCTTGTTCGGTGGCCGTCTGCACGGCGAAGGTGCGGGTCATGTCAGAGCAGTAGCCATTCACAGTGGCGCCCATGTCGATGACGACGAGGTCGGCCGGCTGAAGCTCCCGGGTGCTGGTCTGGGCATGAGGCAGGGCGCTACGGGGACCGGAGGCGACTATCAGGTCGAAGGCAACGGCCTCGGCGCCGGCCCTCCGCATGAAGAACTCGCCCTCCAGGGCGATATCTCTTTCGGTGGCTCCCGGGCGCAGGAGAGAAATCATGTGATCCAAAGCTCGGTCTGCGAGGGCGGCGGCGGCGCGGATGGGGACGATTTCGTCCGATGATTTGATGGCTCGCAGATCCTCGACAAGGCCTGTAACACCGACCACCTCGTGGTTCTGGACGCCTTCGGTGAGGCGCCCGAGCAGCTCGCAGGTAAGGTGGGCGGATTCATAGCCGAGACGGCCGGCGCCAATGTCGGCCGCGGCACGGCCGACGCCCTGCAACAGGTCACGCGAGACTTCGACGAACTCGAAGTTGGGGGCTTGCTCGCGGGATTGGAGGCGATAGCGGAAGTCGCTGAAGAGCAGGGCGCGCTCGGCGGTGATGAGAAGCGCGCCGGAGGATCCGGTGAAGCCGCTAAGGTAGAAGATGTTGCTGGGGGCGGAGACGACGAGTCCGTCGAGGTCGCACTCAGCCAGGCCGGCACGGAGGCGCGCGATTCGGTCGGGAACGGCCTTCTTCATGCCGGATCTTTCCCGCGAAGGCGGGAGGCCAATGCGCGAAGGGCCAGCAGGTAGCTTTCGGGGCCGAAGCCGGCGATCTGGCCGATGGTGCCCAAGGCCACGACGGACTGGCGTCGGAACTCCTCCCGAGTATGGACGTTCGAGAGGTGCACTTCTACTGCGGGGAGGCCTACGGCCTTCAGGGCGTCGAGGAGGCCGACGCTGGTGGTGGTGAAGCCCGCCGGGTTGATGATGATGCCGTCGGCCCACTGCCGGTTCTCATGGATGGCGTCCATGATGGCGCCCTCGTGGTTCGATTGGAGGGTGCGAATCTCCAGGCCCAGCTCGCCGGCCAGGGCCTCGATCTGCGCGTCGATTTCCGCCAGCGTGGACGGCCCGTAGATGTGGGGCTCACGCTCGCCGAGGAGGTTGAGATTGCATCCGTGAATCACCAGCACGCGATTTGCAGCCATGTTACCCCTCTTCTCCTTCACTCGAAGTCGAGCACGAGGCTGACCTCGCCGCAGTCGGGGAATTTGGGACAGCGGATACACTCGCTCCACACCTTCTGAGGCAACTCCGCCTTCTCTACTTGCCGGAACCCGAAGCGTTCGAAGTAGGTCGGGATGAAGGTGAGGACGAAGACGCGCGGGAGGCCCAACTCGCGGGCCTCGTCGACACAGAGCCGAACGAGTTCGGATCCCAGTCCCGCGCCCCGATGCTTTTCGTCCACGGCCAGGCTCTTGATCTCGGCCAGGTCGCCCCAGGTGATGTGGAGCGCGCAGCATCCGACTACAGTATTGTCGGCATCGACGACGATGTGGTCGCGCAGGTTCTCGTACATCTCGCTGAGCGAGCGCGGGAGCATTTCCCCGCGATCGGCGAAGGTGTTGATGAGGCGCTGCATGACGGGGACGTCCTCGACCCGCGCGCGGCGAAGCTTTGCTTCCATGCGGCGCATTCTAGCACACGGCGTGGGGGAAAACAAGCAGACGCCCTTGAGGCAGGAGACGGGGCGGAGAGCAGCGAAGTCGGCCTTCAAGACGGTGCTGTAACGATGCTGTCGCGGTGTTCCGCGAGCCAGGCTGAAGATCCTCCCGGCGGCCTGTGCGGATAGCCTCACTGACACGTTGACACGGCGGCGACGCCGCCGATGGAGCACGGATTGGACCCGCAAGTGAGCTGCACGAACGACGATATCATTGCCGATCTTCTGGTGATCGGCTGTGGGGCGGCCGGCGCCACCTGCGCGCTGAAAGCGGCGAAGGCCGGGCTGTCCGTGGTCATGATCACCGGCGCGGCGGAGCTGGCGGAGTCGAACAGCGACCACGCTCAGGGCGGGATCGTGGCCCGCGCGCCGGGAGACACGCCGGAGGCGCTGGCGGCCGATATTATAGCCGCCGGAGATGGGCTGTGTGATCTGGAGGCCGTGGGACTGCTGGCGGCGAGCGTGTCGGAGATAGTCGATGAGTTCCTGATCGGGGAGCTGGGGGTGGAGTTCACGCGCGATGGGTCGGGGGAGCTGGATTTCACGCAGGAGGCGGCCCACTCGCGGAGGCGTATCGTACATGCCGATGACGCGACGGGGCACGCGATCGCGGTGAGGCTGCTGGAGGCGGTGCGGGCCGAGGGCCGCATTAACGTCATGCCCTCGCACAGCGCGGTGGACGTGATCACGATTCCGCACCACTCGGTGGACCCGCGGAGGATATACGGGGAAGTCGAGTGTCTCGGCGCCTATGTGCTGAATAGAACGGCCGGGCAGGTGCGGCGCATCTTCGCCCGGCACACGGTGCTGGCAACCGGTGGATTGGGGCAACTCTATCTACACACGACGAATCCAAGTGTGGCGCGCGGCGACGGCCTGGCGATGGCACAGCGGGCGGGTGTGGAGATCATCAATGCGGAGTATGTCCAGTTCCACCCCACGGCTTTCTACCATCGGGACGCGGATCGGTTCCTGATTTCCGAATCGGTGCGGGGCGAGGGGGCTATCCTGCGCACTCGCGGTGGGCGGGAGTTCATGGCGGACTACCATCCCGAGGGATCGCTGGCGCCGCGCGATGTCGTGGCGAGGGCGATTCACGAGGAGATGCTGAAGCATGGCGAGGAGTACGTGCTACTCGACCTGTCGGCCGTGAAGGTGGATCCGCGAGTGCGGTTCCCCACGATTTACGAGACCTGCCTCAACTACGGCGTGGACATCACGAAGCAGCCCATTCCGGTGGTGCC
This sequence comes from uncultured bacterium, assembly GCA_964635365.1. Lineage (GTDB taxonomy): Bacteria > Armatimonadota > Hebobacteria > Hebobacterales > Hebobacteraceae > CAZWRO01. The sequence goes on from CAZWRO010000002.1 coordinate 34,892, forward strand.
GGCGGCGCACTACTTCTGCGGTGGCGTGAAGGTCGATGAGTGGGGCCGAACCAGTATGAAGCGGCTATATGCAGTGGGCGAGGTGAGCTGCACGGGCGTGCACGGAGCGAATCGACTGGCCTCGACGTCACTGTTGGAAGCGATAGTCTGGGGCCGACGGGCGGCCGAGGACGCGGCGCGCAGGCACGAACCGTTCGACCGGTCCACGGTGGGCGGGATCGAAAAGTGGCACGACGAGGGGCTGACGGAGAAGATCGACCCGTTGCTGATCATCCAGGACTGGATGATGATTAAGAGCACGATGTGGAACTACGCGGGAATCGTGCGCACGTCGAAGCGGCTGTATCGCGCGGTGGCCGACCTGAGCTACTTGATGCACCGGATCGAGCAGTTCTATCGGGAGACGCGATTGGATGACGCCCTGATCGGGCTGCGCAATGGGATCACCGCGGCTATGGTCGTCGCCAGCGCCGCGCAGAGGAACCCCACCAGCCGCGGGTGTCACTACCGCTCGGACTAGCGAGTTCCGGGAACCTCCTGGGGCACCTCTCCCAGCGTCGCGTCGAAGGTGTGCTCGTCTCCGCCGCGCCGGACCACGACCCTCACCCGCGTCCCTGCATCGTAGGACCTAACGATGGAGCCGAGAGCGGCCGCGTCGGCGACTTCGTGATCCTCGACTCGAACTATGACATCTCCCGCACGCAGGCCGGCCCGGTCGGCCGGGCCGCCGGGAACAACCGAGGCGACGAGCGAACCGCCGGCATCGGGCAGGTCGAGCTTCTCGGCTTCTTCGGGCAGCAGGCTTCGGTGTCCGACGCCCAGCCAGGGCATGCGACCGGTCGCGATCAGCCGCTCCGCGACCTGCCTGGCGACGTCGATGGGCACGGCGAACCCCATGCCTTGGGCGTAGGGGATGATGGCCGTGGGGATGCCGACGACGTTGCCCTGGAGGTCGATCAGCGCGCCGCCGCTGTTGCCGGGGTTGATGGAGGCGTCGGTCTGGAGGAGCTCCTGAAGCACGACGCCGTTGGGGCCGGTGATGTGGCGATCCTTGGCGCTTATGACTCCAACGGTGATGCTGTTCTCGAGGCCGAAGGGGTTTCCGATGGCGACGACCCAGGAGCCTATCGGGAGGTTTCTGGTGGTGCCCAGCGGGGCGACGGGCAGGTCATCGCCGGGGATCTGGACGACGGCGATTTCAGACAGAGGATCTGCGCCCACCACGCTCGCCTCGAAGGAACGTCCATCGGCCAGCGCCACCTCCACGCGGTCGGCACCCCGGACCACGTGGGCGTTGGTCAGGACGTAACCGTGCTCGCCGTCGATGATGATTCCGCTTCCTTGGCCCTGGCGGGGGAATGGCTCTGTGGGCAGCCCCATCAGCTGGCGGAGGACGTCTGTCGGCTGCTTCGGAGGCGGGCGGAGCGTGGTGTTGATGTTCACCACGGCCGGTCCCACGCGTGCGACAATGGCCGTGATGGCGGTCTGCGATTCCTCTGCGGGCAATGGCGCAGGCAGAGCCGGCAGGGGGCTTACGCTGGCGGGACGGCCGGAGGCGGCCTGCGGCAGGAGGCGATCGGTGTGCTGGATCCCGACCAGCAGGACCGCGGCTCCGAGGAGGCCGCCGATGATTCCTGCGATCACGGCCAAGGCGATGGCGGCACTGCGACTCACGTGCCACCTCCGGACAGGCGCTCGGCGAGGGCGATGAGGGTGCGCGTGGCGGCTCCGGTGGCGCCGGAGACTTGGTGGGGTTCGGCCTTCTCGGCCCAGGAGGTGCCGGCGATATCGAGGTGCACCCAGGAGGTGTCTCCGACGAACTCTCGCAGGAACCAGGCTCCGGTGATGGTGCCGGCCGGCCTTCCCCCCACGTTCTTGACGTCGGCGATGTTGCTCTTGAGCTGCTTGCGGTATTCGGGGAAGAGCGGCAGCCGCCACATGCGCTCTCCCGCGCGCTCGCTGGCGTCCAGAACCGCCTCCACGAGCTCGTTGTCGTTGCCCATGACACCCGTGGCGACGTGGCCGAGGGCAATGACGCAGGCGCCGGTCAGGGTGGCGACATCGATGAGATGGGTGGCGCCGAGCTGGAGTGCATAGGCGAGGGCATCGGCGAGCAGGAGGCGCCCCTCTGCGTCGGTGTTGATGATCTCTATGGTCTTTCCGTTCAAAGCTGTGACGACATCGCCGGGCTTGTAGGCCTTCCCGCCGGGGAGGTTCTCGGTGGCCGGGATGATGGCCATGAGGTTGAGCTCCAGCTTAAGCTCGGCCACCGCGCCGAGAGCGCCCAGCACGGCCGCGGCGCCGGCCATGTCGCTCTTCATGACGTGCATGTCCGCGGATGGCTTCAGGGAGATCCCGCCGCTGTCGAAGGTCAATCCCTTGCCTATGAAGGCCGTGTTGGGTCCGCCCTCCTTGCCTCGGTGGCGGAGCAGAATCATCCGAGCGGGCTCGTCGCTTCCCTGCGCGACGGCGAGAAACGCCCCCATGCCGAGCTGGCGAAGCTGCGGAGGCTCGAGAATCTCGACCTCCAGCCCGGTGCGGGCGCCGATGTCGACGGCTTCCTGGGCGAGTCGGGAGGGAGTGATCTGATTTGCCGGCAGGTTGACGAGGCGTCGCGCGTAGTTGGTGGCCTCGCCGGCAATTCTGGCGGAGTGTGCGAGGCGCCCTGCGGTCTCGAGGTGTTCCTCGGGAACGCCGAGGAGGGTGAGTTCCTCGAGGTCGTCGAGGAGTTCGGTCTCGGTCTTGCATTCGTCGCCGCGGTAGAGCCCCATGTGGACGGCCTCGATGACGGCGCGCAGGCTGCGCTCCCATCGCGTGCCATCTCCAACACTCTGATGAAGGGTGGTGGCGATGCGGCGACAGCCACGGTTGCGCAGCAGACGAGCAGCCGTGCCCATGGCGCGCCGAGTGGAGAACAGGTCGGCCTCGGTAACCTCGCCGAGACCTACTGCGGCGATGCGGGCGACGGGCATCTTGCCGTGGGTATGGAGGATGGTTACCTCGGACTCTTTGGCGCGAATGTCGCCTGACTCTATGAGCTTGGAGAGCAATCCGTCGAGGCTGGCGTCCGCCTCCGCCGCGGCGCCCCAAAGGGGCGCTTTCTGGCATACGCCGACAGCCGCCGCATCGCCCCGATACTGGCCCAGGGTGTCTTTCGTGATCTCGACTTTCACTCGACAATCCTTTCTAGCGGCTTCCGACGCATTCTAGCCACGAACCGTTGTTTTCGGTATAATGACAATCTGCTAAGCTGTGCTTCGCTTCCAGGCGTGCCCCGGGCGAACTCGGGGACTCACCACGTGTCTAATACGATGGTGGAGGGCGAACCCCTCCACCGTTAGCACGCGAAGGAGGGTTAGCCACATGGCCCAGCTGTCTGAGGACCCGCTGGCCGAGGTGTTGGTGGCCGCCGGCGTCATCAGCCGCGAGGCGCTCGAGAGGGCCGTCGCCTCCCGTAGCGACGGGACCGAACGACTCGACGAAACGATTACCCGCTTGGGTCTCGCCAAGGAAGAGGATATCTATTCCGCCGTCGGGAGGCGGCTGGGGCTGGAGTACGTTCCTTCGATAGACCGCGACATCGACCCGGCGCTCCTGGCGCTGGTGCCGAGCGACTTCGCCATGCGGCACCAGGTGCTTCCACTGAGACAGGAGGACCATACGCTGGTGGTGGCGGTGGCGAACCCGTTCGATGTGACGGTGCTCGACGATCTCCGCTTGCTGACCAGTCGCGATGTGCGCGCGGTGGTGGGGAACCGCCGCGCGATTTCGGAGACCATCGAGCAGTGCTACATGGAGAAGATGTTCCGCGACATCGACGACATGCAGACGGAGGAGATCGCGGAGGAGGATCTGGAGATCGCCGATCTCCAGAAGATGGCCCGAGAGGCGCTGATAATCAAGTTGGTCAACTTGATTCTGCACCAGGCGCTCCAGGAACGGGCCTCCGACATTCATATCGAGCCCCACGAGAAAGAGCTGCGGGTTCGTTATCGCGTGGACGGCGTGCTCCACGATGCTTCTTCACCTCCGCGGCACTTGCACCCGGCGATTATCTCGCGCATCAAAATCCTATCCGACATGGACATCGCGGAACGGCGACTTCCGCAGGACGGACGGGTGCGGATCAAGCTGGGTGCCCGCAATATCGACCTGAGAGTTTCGATCATCCCGACGCTACAGGGAGAGAGCGCCGTGATACGACTGCTCGACCGAGCAGTCGGGCTGATGGCCCTCACTGACCTCGGGATGCGGCAAGATGCGTTCGTCCAGTTCCGGCGGTTGATCACTCGCCCGCACGGGATCGTGCTGGTGACGGGTCCGACCGGATCGGGAAAGACGACGACGCTCTATGCGGGGCTGCACGAGGTATACTCTCCGGAGAAAAAGGTCATCACCATCGAGGAGCCGGTGGAGTACGAGTTGCCGGGGGCCAACCAGATCAACGTGCGGCCGGACATAGGGCTTACGTTCGCCTCGGGGCTTCGCCACATCGTCCGCCAGGACCCGGACATCATCATGGTGGGTGAGATTCGAGACCGGGAGACGGCGGACATCGC
>CAZWRO010000003.1:0-7218 GCA_964635365.1 uncultured bacterium
CGGCCGTCGATGGGCCTTCGGTCGAGTTCATCTTCTACTCTGGCATTCCCTGGGATTTCCTGAGGCAGCGGCCGCAGCACATGGCCTGGTGTATGAGCGACCACTGCCCGGTGGCCTATGTGGACTGGCCCTCGGCGGCGCTGGGGGGCGCGGTGCTGCATGGTGGGGATCGGCGAAGAGTCGTCGAGGCACTGCGACGACCGGAGAGGATGAAGCAAGGGCTGTTCCGCGTGCGGCCGCTGATGCTGTTCGGGAATCGTCGGTATGCGGAGGCGAGGGGGGTGCGTTATTTGAACGCGTGTCTGCTGAATGCGCATGTGGGAGGCGCGTGTCGGCGTTTGGGGTTTCGGCGGCCGGTGGTGTGGGGGCATTTCTCGAAACGGCTCGCGGGCGGCGGGCGCCTTCCGGGGCCGCTGCTGTACGAGGTAGTTGACGACGTGCGGATCTTCTCGTTTCCGGGCCTGACGGCAGAGGACTTGGTTGGTGCGGAGCGAGAGATCGTGAGGCGGGCGAGCTGGGTGGTGGCGACGGCGCGACGTCTCTGCGAGCGGGTGACCTCGGAGTACGGTGTGCCGTGCCACTATGTGCCGAACGCGGTGGAGGCCGAGCATTTCCGGAGGGCTTTGGAGCCGGGCGAGCCGCCGGAGGATCTGGTGGATATCCCGGCGCCGAGGGTGGGGTACGTGGGCGCGGTGGGCCACTGGCTGGACGCGGATCTGATAGTGGAGGTGGCTCGGCAACGGCCGGCGGTGTCGTTCGTGTTCGTGGGGCCGCTCGCGGACGAGAAGGTGGCGGATAGGCTGAGGCAGTGCGCGAACGTGCATCTGCTGGGGAGCCGAGAGTACGCGGAGTTGCCGCGCTACTTGGGGCATTTCGAGGTGTGCACGATCCCATTCGCGGTGAACGAGATGACGCACGCGGTGAGCCCGCTGAAGTTCTTCGAGTATGTGGCCGCCGACAGGCCGGTGGTGGCGGCGCCGCTGGCCGAGCTCTCGGGGTATGGGGAGATCGTACGCTTTGCGGATGAGGCGGGATCGTTCGCGCGGGAGATCGACGCCAGCTTGGGGGAGCCCAGGGCGGCGAGGTCGGAGGCGCGTAGGCGGGTGGCCGAGGCTAATAGCTGGGAAGCACGGTGCCAGCAGATACTGGATATCGTGCTGGGACGGGACCGCGCCGAGGCCGGCGGGGGGTGGCCGGGCCGCTAGTCGGGGAGGCGGCCGACGGCGATGAGCAGGCCGCCGAGGCGGGGGCCGAATCTGCGCAGGGGATCGCGCAGGCTGTTCTCCAGGCCGGATCGCGAGAACCAACGGTTCAGCTTCTCGGCCCATCGCGTGAGCCGCCGATCCACCGAAGGGAGTCCGACCCGCGGCAGCATCCAACACGGCAGTATGTTGTAGAGGGGATCGAAACGCTTGAGAGCGATGGGCTCCAGACCACAGCCGCGCATCAGGGAGCGCATCTGGGAGGGCGAGATCGGGCGCTCGTAACCGTAGGTTTCTCTGAAGGCGCGGGTGCGGCAGATGAGGGCGTTGGGATGGTAGAGGGTGGGCGCGATGAGGACGACCCACTGGGAGGAGAGGTCGCAGTGGAGGCGCACGATTGATTCGAGCTCGGGGCCGCGGAAGTGCTCTATGAGTCCGGAGGAAAAGGCGACATCGAACTTCTCCCGAGGCCGATACTGGAGCAGGTCGGCGATGACGAAGTGGGCGGGGTCGTTCGGTTGAAACAGAGTGTGCGCGAGGCGGATGGCCTGTGGGGAGGCGTCGATGAGGGTGACTTCGGTGGCTCCGGCGCGGAGCGCGAGGTGGCTGAGGAGGCCGCGCCCGGCTCCCAGCTCGACGAGGCGCTGACCTTTGATGGGAACGGATGCGCGGAGCGTGTGCCAAACCTCGCGGTCCATCGGCGTCAGCTCGAGGGTTTCCTCGGCGCCCCAGAGCTGGTCCCAGTGAGAGGAAGGCACGTGGGCCTCAGCCTCGCGGGGCCGGGTCGCCGAGGGCTTCTCGGTAGGCGGCGGCTGTTTCGTGGGCGGTGTGGTCCCAGGTGAATCGCTCTCGCACGAAGGCGGCCGCCTCGGGGTTTCTGGGCATTTCCATTGCGCGCAGCACTTGGCGGCGGATGTGGTCGACGGAGTAGGGGTTGCAGTAGAGGCTGTAGCGGCCGACGTACTCCTCGAGGCCGCCGATTTTGGTGCTCACGTTGGGGCAGCCGTGAGCGATGGCTTCGAGGTTGCTGATGCCCGGAGTCTCGTGGTAGGAAGGCAAGACGTGGGCGGTGGCCTGCGCGTAGAGGCTGTTCAGATCCGGGTGAGAGAGATGGCCTAGGACGCGCAAGTCCACGCCTCTCTCGCGCGCCAGAGTGGTGACGGAGTGGGCGTAGGTTTCGTCGCGGACTTGGCCGGCCAAGACGATGGGGAGGTCGGCGTCGGCGAGCGCGCGCACGAGATTGTACTGGTTCTTGCGCGGGTCGAGGCCGGCGCTGCAGAGGAGGAATCGATCAAGTTTGAGGCGCCGTTGGAAGAAGTCACTCTGCTCGTCGATGGTCGCGGTATCGATGGCGTTATGGACTATCGAGTAGCGGGGGGGCGTTTCGAACACGAAGCTGCGTAGCAGCGAGTCCATCTCCATGGCGCTGTTGGGGAGGAAGAAGTCGATCTCGTCGATGACCTCCTGGAAGGCGGCCCAGTTGTAGTCGGATCGCTCTCTGAGTGTGGCGCTTTCGGCGGCGAGGAAATCATTCATGCCGCGGCGCCGGGCGGTGCGCTCGGGTCGGCGGCGGAGGTTCCGGCGCCACTTGGACAGGCGTCGCGCAATTCGGGAGCGCGGCTGGCGGTCCCATTCCTGGCCGAACTGCTGGCAGCGATCCCAGAAGACGGGCGTGAGGACTTTGCGGGGGCCGCTGACGCGGCGGAGCTTGTCGATGTGATCCTGGTCGAGGCCGAAGAAGTGGACCAGGTCGTAGGCCGAGTGATCCTCGGGAAGGTCGGGGACGATATCGGCCTCGACTCCAAGCGGGAGCAGAGCGGCGGCGGTGGCGCGCACCTGGACTTGCTCACCGCCCTGAGCGCTGAAGATCCCACGGCGGCTAACGAAGAGCACTTTCATTTACGATGGATGTCCCTATTGCCGGCCGCGAGGAGGCTGGTCGACGGCCGCGTCCTGGCTGGATTGTGAGTTCGTGCTACCCCCCTCTTGGATGCCGTAGAGGCGAGCGTAGATGCCCCCAAGCGCGAGCAGCTCATCGTGGCGGCCCTCCTCGGCGATCTTCCCGTCGGCGAGGACGAGGATGCGATGGGCCTTGCGTATGGTGGACAGACGATGGGCGATGACGAGGGTGGTGCGGCCCTGCATGAGGCGTTCGAGGGCCTCTTGCACGAGGGCTTCGGATTCGGCGTCGAGGGAGCTGGTGGCCTCGTCCAGGATGAGGATGCGCGGGTCCTTGAGCAGCGCGCGGGCGACGGCGAGGCGCTGTCGCTGGCCGCCGGAGAGCTTGACGCCGCGCTCCCCCACCTGGGTGTCGTACTGGTGGGGCAACGCGGAAATGAAGTCGTGGGCGTTGGCGGCCTTTGCGGCGGCGACGACTTCGTCGTCGGTGGCTCCGGCCCGGCCGTACTGGAGGTTCTCACGGATGCTGCCCCCGAAGAGGATGGTATCTTGCGGCACCAGGCCGATCTGGGATCTGAGGGAGAGCAGGGTAACGTCTCTTACATCGTGTCCATCTATCTCGACGCGGCCGTCGGTGGGATCGTAGAGGCGCAGGATGAGGTTTGCGAGGCTGGTCTTTCCGGCGCCGGAGGGGCCGACCAGGGCGACGACTTCGCCGGGGGCGATCTCCAGGTTGATGGTATCGAGCACGATCTCGCCTTCGGCGTAGCTGAAGGCGACATCGCGGAAGGCGATGCGGCCTTCGACGGCGGGAAGCACGGTGGCCTCGGCGCGCTCGCGGATGTCGGGCTCGCGGGAGGTGATTTCGTTGACGCGGGCGAGGGCGGCCAGGGCTTGCTGCACCCGGAGATGCAGGGAGCCGAACTTCACGAAGTAGACGCCGACGCGCTGGGTGACGGCGAAGTATCCGGCCAGCGCGGCGAGGGTGAGCTGCTCGTGGATGATGAGCATTCCGGCGTAGGATATGACAATGATGAAGGCGGCGGTGGAGAGGAACTGGATGGCCTGCGGTGCGAAGGCGCCGACGCGCGCGACGCGGATTACGGCGTCGAAAGTGCTTTCGTTGAGAGTGCGGAACTGGTCGATCTCGTAGCTTTCGCGGGTGAAGGACTGGATGATCCGTATGGAGGCGAGGCGCTCGTGGAGGCGGGCGTTGAGGTCGGCGATGCGCTCCTGCTGGCTGCGGGTGAGGCGGCGGATGCGCCGGCCGGTTCGGGAGACGACCTGAGCTGTGAGCGGGGCGAAGACGATGACCAGGAGCGTGAGCTTCCAGTTGATGAGGAACATGACGACGAGGCCGCCCAGGACGATGGCGGGGGCGGTGATGTAGCCGGTCATGTCGGCCGTGACGAGCTGCTGCACCAGGGCGACGTCGGTGGTGAGGCGGGACATCAGGTCGCCCACGCGCTGGGATTCGTAGAAGGAGAGAGAGAGGCGCTGGAGGCGCTCGAAGAGCTGCATGCGTAGATCGATGAGGACGCGGCCGCCGACGTACTGGCCCAGATAGGAACGGGAGAAGGCGAGGGCGGACCGGAGCAGCGCGGCGACGAGCGTGGCGGCGAAGATGATGGCGAGCGCGCGGAGGCGGGCCGCCGGCGCGGGCTGGAAGAAGCGGTCGAGCCAGAGGGCGAGTGGCTGGAGGAACGCGTACTTGGCGTCGAGCTCGCCGGACTGGGAGTCGAGCACTTTGAAGAGGGCGGCGAAGAGGCCCGGGAAGATGGCGACCTCGATGGCGGTGGCGGCCAGGATGGACAGCAGGAGCAGTACGACGCGTCGTCGCTGAGGTCGCAGGAGCCGGCGTAGGAGTCTTAGGACATGCATGGAGAGGTGTGGCCGGACTCGCTCCGGCCGTTGGGGTGAGGATAGAGCAATCGCTTGAGACTGTCAACCCTGGAGGGCGGCGAGGGCGCCTGCAAAACGCTGGGTGGCGGCTCGCAGGGTATCGGGCTCGCGACCGGTGACGATGGCTCCTATCATGAGGGCATTGAGGCCGATATTGGTTATCAGCACGGCCACTTCGTCGGGGTCGATTGCGCGCTGTGTGGGGAGGATGATGGGAAGCGCGGTGGATTGGCGAATCTGTCGGTAGGTGACGAGGTCTTGAACAGATAGGGGCTTGCCGTAGCCCTCGTGCGGGACCACGGCGGCTTCGAGCATCTCGAAGCCGAGGTGCTGGAAATGGGCAATGGCGGAGGCCTCCGTGGTGTGGTCGATGGCTACGGTCCTCGTCATGCCGTCGAAGTGGGTGAGCCAGGCCGGCATGTGGTGGGCGTAGAGGTCGAAGAAGTCGACTCCCATCTTCGCGAGATCGCGCATGTCCTGGGCCGAAACCATCTGCTCACCCGCGCCGGGGACGATGCCGGTGGGCAGACCGAGCGAGAGAATCTGCTCGAGGGCGGGCCGCTCTTCGGCGAGGCCGCCGAAACGCGTTTCGGAGGCTTCGTGCAGCACGTTCAGGTGTACCTTGAGGGCGTCGGCTCCGCCGTCGGCGGCGGCGCGGGCGAGGTCGTAGGAGTTGGCCGGGAGGCTGACGATGAGGCGCGGGGCCTCGGCGAGCAGAGCTAGCAGGCGTCCGGCCATGGGGGTTAGATCTCCCCTGCGCGCTTGAGCATGTCGAGCTGCATGGCGATCAGCACGGGCGGCACGTCGACGATGGCGGATAGGCGCTCGATGGAACGTGCGAGAGAGCGTTCGTGGGCTTCCTCGTCCAGGTTGGGCTGGTCGCGGGCGTCTTCCTCGGCGCGTGCGATCCAACCGAGCGCTTCGCGGAGGTAGCGCGCCTTGGACTGTGGGTACTGGCGCTTGGACAGCTCCTGATATCGTTTGTGCATGCGCTGGACGATCTCGTCCCAGATTCCCTCGCCAGGCCGGGAGGCCGATCCCGCGGGGGTGGTTGCTGACTCCCGCGCCTCCGCCCTCGTCTTTCTCGCCTTGGCCTCGCCCGCTTTTAGGGTCTCCCAGTCTTGGGCCGTCGATCCGTCGATGATCCGAAAATCGAGCCGCTGCCCGGTTACGAGTTCGAGCGCGTTGAGAATAGAGTTGCGGTTGGCGGCGGTGTCCATATGGCCGGCCAGGTGACGTTCGCTGCCGGGTATGGTCAGCACGAGCAGGTCCTCATCCAACGCGATGGGCACGGCGGCCTGCATGGCTTGGTTGAGCGGCCCGAAGCGATCGGAGCGAATGAGCACGACGTCGGTGGCTTCCCGCCAGATCTTTGCCGGAGTCGGGTGGCGGAGGGGATAGCTCTTCTGGGGAAGGGTGCGGTCGTACTGGTGGCGCCGCTGGGGATCGCTCAGCACGCGGTAGGCATCACCGATGACGGCAAACTGCTTGGCTACTTCGGGGTCGTCGTCGGCCACGTCGGGGTGGTGCTCGCGGGCGAGCGCGTAGTAGGCGGTCTTGATTTCCTCCGGGCCGGCGTCGCGGTCGAGGTCAAGCACATCGTAGTAGGTGCGTTTCCCGCGATCTGGTTTCGGCTGCGCTTTGTCGTCGTGCGCTTCGGGCATCAAGTGCTCCCTTCGCCCACGGGGGGCGGGTCCGACGGGGTTGGGTCCGACTCCCCGACCAAGGCGGCGAGGAGCTCGACCATGGTGATGAGGTCCAGGCGGTTGTGATGGAAGATGGGGGCGATCAGTCTGGCGTCCTGGGCCCGTACGAAGTCATGATAGCGCTGCGGTATTTCTGCGCTCGGGATGTCGCCGCTTCGCCACCGCCCGGAGAGGTAGCGTTCGAGGGTCTGCAGCTTGCAGTTGGGCAGGCGGGCCCGCCAGCGACGGCGGGAGGGATGGAGCAGGTCGGCGTGGGCGAAATCGGTGTGGCAGGAAATGCGGTGATAGACCATTCGGTCTCTTATAAAGGGCCAATCGAAGGCCTTGCCGTTGAAGGATATGAGGAGGCGCAGGTCGGGGAGGAGGTCCGCGAGCTGGCCCAGGAGAGCGGCTTCCTCCGCGTAGTCGCGGGCGAAGTACTGGGTGATGATGAGGTCGGGATGGCGGTAGCGAGCGAGTCCGGCGAGGAAGAGGGGCCGGCCGTGAAAGCCGGCGGTTTCGGTGTCGAT
>CAZWRO010000003.1:7318-21268 GCA_964635365.1 uncultured bacterium
ACACCATAGAAATCGCTCGGCCGGAGTCAGTTTATACGGTGCCAGGGTTGACGTCAAGCAGAGCGTCAGGCGTGTGAGGTGGCGGTGTGAAGGGTCGCGTGTGGGCGATTTGACCCGCAAGTGGCATCTCTGGTATACTATGAGCAGATGGATTGAAGAGCGAGGGAACCCGACGGCTGAGGCCGGGTGGCGGGCTCGCGAAGGCAACCATCTTCCGTTGTCCCCCGCTACTTTTCGCTCCTGGGTTTTTACGCCGGTCGGAGGCGTGGCGAAGGCCACGAACTTCCGGCGGGCGTCACGGAACTGCTCGGGCGGATGCGATTAGCCTTCTCGGCTTCCTCGGTTTCCCTCATAGGTGTGATTCGCGCTCTTCTTGGCGATTGGAGTGTCTTCGCGCGTCAATGGTTTGGGCGAGGACGGAAGGACGACTGAGCATGGCAGGGATTGTAGGAATAGCCAGCGAGAACCAAGACGAATGGGTGAGAGCTGCGCTCAACAAGATTGACCACCGCGGCAGAGCAGGGAGGGCGGTTGGGAGCCATCAGGGCGCCTCGTTAGGGCAGGTGTGGCCGTCGGCCCAGGAGCTGTTCGCCAGCGAGATTGAGGACCAGGCCGTCGTGCTTGACGGTGAGATACACAACTGGGCCACTTTGAGCGCCGGGGCCACCTCCCCGGCGGAGGCTCTGGGGGCGGCTTACCGGGAGGAGGGGCCTCAGTTGTTGGCGGCTCTCGACGGGCCCTTCGCGATGGCGATTGCTGATGCGGACGGGATGTTCCTAGCGCGCGATTCGCTGGGCAAGTCGCCGCTGTACTACGGAAGCTCCAATGACAATCTGTGCTTCGCCTCGGAGGTGAAGGCGCTGCTGCACGGTGAGGCGGAGATCTCGGAGTTTCCGCCGGGCCACTATTACCATGCGCGCGAGGGGCTGGTGAGGTACGCGCAGATCGAGACGCAGCCCACGTTGGATCTGCCAGCGGAGGAGGTGGCCGTCGAACTGCGCGACCGTCTGGTGAAATCCGTGAGGAAGCGGGTGAGGGAAGGGGAGACGGGCTCCTGGTTGTCCGGGGGGCTGGATTCGGCGACGATGACGGCGCTGGCCGGCCGGCAGGTTGCGGGTCTCAAAACGTTCGGCGTGGGGGTGGAAGGGGCACCCGACTTGGAGTACGCCCGCGCGGTGGCAGACTACGTGGGGACGGAACACCACGAACGGCTGTGCACACTGGAAGAAATGCTCGCGGTGCTCCCGGAGGTGATCTACCATCTGGAGTCCTTCGACGCGCTGTTGGTCCGGTCGAGCATTATGAACTTCTTGGTTGGGAAGATGGCTTCAGAGCAGGTTGGAGCGGTGCTCTCCGGAGAGGGAGGGGACGAGCTGTTCGCGGGGTACTCGTATCTAAAGAAGATGGATCTGAGCGAGCTGCCGGACGAGTTGGTGGATATTACGGGACGGCTTCATAACACGGCGCTGCAGCGGGTGGACCGCTGCTCGTCGAGCCACGGGCTGGTGGCGAGGACGGGGTTCTTGGACCGCGAAGTACTGGATTACGCGCTGCAGATTCCGGCGGAGATGAAGCTGCGAAGTCACGCCGGCGGGGCGCCGGTGGAGAAGTGGATTTTGCGGCGAGCAATGGACGGTCTGCTCCCAGACGAGGTGCTGGAACGAGAGAAGTCCAAGTTCTGGGAGGGGTCGGGAGTAGGGGAGATGCTGGCGGAGCACGCGGAGTCGGTGATTTCCGACGCCGAGTTCGCGGCGGAGCGCGCTCTGGTGGACGCCATCGGGGTGCGGACGAAAGAGGAGCTGTTCTACTACCGCATCTTCAGGGATCAGTTCGGCGGTGCGGTTGATCCGGGCCTCGTGGGCAGGACGAAGGGGGCTCCGGTAGAGGCGTAAGGACCAGTCAGGAGGCGGGATGAGCGAACGGGAGCCGGGGAAACGTGCAGCCGGTGGAGGCGTGGGGGTAAGCTCCGCGCAGGCGGCCGAAGGTTGGACCCGCCGCGAGTTCATCGCCCGCGGAGGCCGGGTGCTGTTGGCTGCGGGGCTGGCGCCGGGGCTGCTGTCGATGGCGGGGTGTGCGAGGCGTCAGACGGCTCTTTCCCCGGAGTTGGTCAGGGGCTCCATCCGCGTGGCGCTGGACGCGGATGTCGAAACCCTGGATCCGGCGATGCACCGCTCTCGGACGGTGGAAGCAGTGGTTCGCAACATCTGCGACGGGCTGGTGGCCCGCGACGCGCAGATGGGCTACGTCCCTCAGCTGGCGTCTTCCTGGGAGATCGAAGGGGAATCCCGTTGGGTGTTCCACTTGCGGGAGGGGGTGAAGTTCCACAACGGCGCTCCCTTTACCGCGGAAGACGTGAAGTTCACGATCGACCGCATCATCGGGGCCTTGCCCGACCTGCCACCCTCTCCCCGGGAGGACTTGCTGGGGCCCGTCAGCGGGGTGGAGGTGGTGGACCCTCTGACGGTGGCGATCATCACCGAGGGGGCGTATCCGATTCTGGACAAGAAGCTGGTGTTCCAGGAGATCTGTCCGAAGGGGTACTTCGAGGAAGTGGGGCCGGAGGAATTCTCTCGGCATCCGGTGGGGACGGGGCCGTTTCGCCTGCGGGAGTGGCGGCCGGGGGAGATGATCCTCTTGGAGCGGTTCGAGGAGTACTACGGAGGAGCACCGGAGATAGCGCCGGTGGGGCCGGCGCAGCTTGCGGGGGTGATCTTCCGGCCGCTGGAGGAAGCAGCCACCCGGCTGGCGTCTCTGGAGGCGGGGGAAGTGGAGGTGGCCGTTAACGTTCCTCCCGATCAGGCGGAGCGGGTGGAGGCGATGCCGCAGGCGCACATCGAGGCGGCGGCGGGGACGCGGACGCACTTCGTGGGGGTGAACTGCTCGCGCCCGCCCTTCTCCGACTTGCGGGTGCGACAGGCCATGCGCCACGCGATAGACGCGAGGCCGATCGTGGAGCAGTTCCTGCTGGGGCGCGCACGCGCGCTGCCGGGGATGCTCACGCCGATGGCCTTTGGGGCGGATGGCTCGCTGCCGCAGCCGGAGTATGACCCGGCGCGCGCGAGGGAGCTGCTGCGCGAGGCCGGCTATCCGGAGGGCCTGGAGGTGACGCTGGATTGCGAGGCGACGGATAAGCGAGCGGCGGAAGCGATCGCCGGGGGAATGCGCGCGGTGGGCATCCGCGCGGAAGTGAGGGTGTGGAAGAAGGACAACCTGATGAATCAGCTGCGCCGGCAGGAGCGGGCGATGTTCCTGACATCGTGGGGGAACTCCAGCCTGGATCCTTCCGGAATACTGCCGGTGCTGTTCCACTCAAAAGGCTATTCGAACTACTTCGGCTACCGGAATCCTCAGGTCGATCGCCTGCTGGAGGAAGCGGATCGCTCCATGGACGAGGAGGACCGGGCGGCGCGCTATGTGGAGGTGCAACAGATCCTGCACGCGGAGGCGCCGACGTGCTTCCACTTCGCGATGGAAGAACTGTGCGGTGTGTCCGACCGCGTGGTGAACTTCCAGGCCCGCTCGGACGGGATGCTGCCCATGCACGACGTAAATATTGGGTCTTGAGCCGAGGCGCCGGGTAGTATGTGGGCTCGGTTCGTAGGGCAAAGGCTGCTGCAGCTCATCCCAGTGATGATTGGGGTGAGCTTCATCGTATTCCTGACGATGCATCTGACCCCAGGGGATCCGATCGAGCATATGCTCGGGCAGGCGGGGCGGATCACGCAGGAGCAGATCGACGACCTGCGCGCACACTACGGGCTGGATCGCCCGCTCGCGGTGCAGTACGGGATTTTCCTGCGGAATGCGGTGCGCGGTGATTTCGGGGCCTCTTACAGCCATCAGGGGCGAGCGGTAAGCGACGTGCTGTCGGAGCGACTGCCGGCGACGCTGGAGCTGACGCTGTTCGCCTTCGTGCTGGCGATCGTGGTGGCGATTCCGGCGGGGATGCTGGCCTCCGTTCGGCCGCAGGGATGGTTCGACAGGGTGGGGACGGTGGGGGCGCTGCTGGGGATCTCGATGCCGGGCTTCTGGCTGGGCATCGTGCTGATGATCATCTTCGGCCTGCGGCTGCACTGGCTGCCAATCTCCGGCCGGATCGACCTGGCGCTGGCCCCGCAAGCGATCACCGGGCTGAACACGCTCGACGCGATGCTGGCGGGAAGCGGGCCGGCTCTATGGAGCGCCTTAAAGCACCTCTTTCTCCCCGGAGTGACGATGGCCGCGCCGATGGCCGCGATGGTGATGAGAATGGTGCGATCCTCTATGATCGGGGTGTTGGGGCAGGACTATGTTCAGTTCGCGCGGGCCAAAGGCGTGCCGGAGTACGCGGTGGTCGGCAAGCACGCGTTCAAGAACGCTCTCATTCCGACGGTGAACATCGTGGCGCTGCAGGCCGGGCTGCTGCTCAGCGGCAACATGATTATCGAGACGGTGTTTCAATATCCGGGGATCGGGAAGCTGGCGGTGGACGGGATTGCGGCCGCGGACTATCCGCTGGTGCAGGCGGTGGTGCTGCTGTACGCGGTGACCTACGTGCTCCTGAACTTGGGCGCCGACCTCTTGCACGCGCGGCTGGACCCGCGCATCCGGAAGGTGTAGGGGCGACCGGAAGGTCAATGACACAGACCGTAAGCGAAGAACCGATCTTGGAGTCGATGGCAAGCACGACCCCCGGGGTGCTGGGGCTGCTGCTGGGCAACCGCGTCGCCGTCGTCGCCGGGGTGATGGTGCTGGGCTTTGCGGCGCTGGCCCTGCTGGCCCCGCTGGTGGCTCCCCACGACCCGAACTTGCAGCATCCGGAGGCGATTCGCGCGGCCCCCTTCTGGTATGGGGAAGGGAGCACGACGTTCTTGCTGGGGACGGACAGTCTGGGGCGGGATCTGTTGAGCCGGATGGTGTATGGGGCGAGGATTTCGATCTTCCTGGGCGTCGTGGTGGTGCTGCTCACGCTGGTGGTGGGGACGGGCCTGGGGATGATTGCCGGCTACTACCGGGGCTGGTTCGACGTGGCGATGTCCAGAGTCGTGGACACGCTGCTGGCGTTCCCGTTCTTGATCTTTGCGCTGGCGATCATGGCGGCGACCGGGCCGAACTTGCTGGCGTTGGTGCTGGCACTGGCCTTCAAGGGGTGGGTGGATTTCTTCCGGGTGGCGCGGGGGGATGTGCTCTCCGCGCGGGAGGCCGATTACGTGACGGCCGTGCGCGGTTTGGGAGCCAGCACGCCGCATATTCTGCTGAGGGAAATTCTGCCCAACATCGTGCCGCCGTTGATCGTGCTGTCGACGCTGCGGATGGCGGCGATCATCATCGCGGAGGCGTCGCTGAGCTTCCTGGGAATCGGGGTTCCGCCCAGCATACCGGCCTGGGGAACGATGGTGGCCGACGGGCGCGCGGACGTGGCCGGCGCGTGGTGGATCGCGACGTTCCCGGGTCTGGCGGTGCTGGCCCTGGTGCTTTCGGTGAACCTGTTCGGAGAAGGGCTGCGGGACGTGCTGGATCCGCGCATGAGGAGCTAATGAGGAGCCGATCAGGAGCTGATCAGGCGCTGATGAAGCCGCCGCTGTTGGAGGTGCGAGACCTTCATACTGAGTTCACGACTTACCGGGGCCGGCTGCGCGCGGTGGATGGCGTGGACCTGACGGTGGAGCGCGGGGAGACGCTGGCGTTGGTGGGGGAGAGCGGGTGTGGGAAGAGCGTGACGGCGCTGTCGATCATGCGCCTGGTGCGGCGGCCGGGGCGCATCGCGCGAGGGCAGGTGCGGTTCGAAGGTGAGGACCTGCTGCGCAAGCCGGAAAAGGAGATGCGCCAGATACGCGGGGGGCGTATGGCGATGGTGTTCCAGGATCCGCTCTCCACGTTGAACCCCACGTTCACGGTGGAGGCGCAGATCGTGGAATCGCTTCGCATTCATGGGGTCGCTCGCGGGACGGCGGCGCGGGAGCGAAGCATCGAGCTGCTGGAGGCGATGGGGATACCGGCGGCGCGGGAACGACTGCGCAGCTATCCGCACGAGCTGAGCGGCGGCATGCGGCAGCGGGTGATGATGGCTATCGCGACTTCCTGCGAGCCGGACCTGCTGATCGCCGACGAACCGACCACCGCCCTCGACGTGACGCTCCAGGCGCAGATCATGGACTTGCTGGCGCGGGTCAAGGAAGAGCGGGGGCTGGCCATCCTGCTGATAACGCACGACCTGGGCATCGTTTCGCAGTTCTCGGACCGGGCGGCGGTGATGTATGCGGGGCAGATCGTGGAGCAGGCTTCGGTGGCCGACTTGGTTACGGAAGCGCTTCACCCCTATACGCAAGGACTGCTGGAGTGCGTGCCGCGGCTGGGGCGCCCGGAGATGGCTATCACCCCCATCGATGGGTCAGTGCCCGATATGGTTGCGCTGCCGGCGGGGTGTCGCTTTGCGCCGCGGTGTCCGAAAGCGATGGACCGGTGCGCGGCGGAGATGCCGGAGCAGTTGCCGCAGGGCGGGGGCCGCACGGTGCGATGCTTTCTCTACGAGGAGAGCGGACCGGCCGGCGCCGAGGCGACGGAATGGGCGTGAGGATAGGCCTCGATGTCGGCGGCACGTTCACCGACGTGGCGGCGGTGGACCTGGAGTCGGGGGCGCTGGAGCTGTACAAGACGCCCTCCACGCCGAGGAGCCTTGCCAAGGGCGCGGCGGCAGCTCTGAAGGGCCTGGGCGAGAGGAGGAGCTTGGGCGAGGTGGAGGTGTTCGCGCATGGGACGACGGCGGGGACGAATGCGTTGCTGGAGGGCACGGGAGCGCGGACGGCGCTGCTGACTACGGAGGGGTTCAGAGATCTGCTGGAGATAGCACGCCAGCGTAGGCCGTCGCTGTATGACTTCAGCGCGCGTAAGCCGGAGCCGCTGGTGCCGCGACGGCTCCGCCGCGAGGTGCGGGAACGGATGGGATATGACGGGACTGTCCTGCTTCCTGTCGATCTGGAGGCCGTGGAGAAGGAGCTGGTGGAGCTTCGGCGGGAGGGGGTGGAGGCGCTGGCGATCTGCTTCCTGCACTGCTATGCGAATCCGGCGCACGAGCGGGCGGTACGCGACTTGGCAAACGAGGTGGGGGGAGAGCTGTATGTCACGGCCTCCTCCGATCTGCTGCCGAGGTTCCGCGAGTATGAGCGGCTGAGCACGACGGTCGTCAATGCTTACTTGGGGCCCCTTATGAACGGTTATCTCGATGAGTTCGCAGCCGCCATCCGGTCCTTTGGGATCGGGGTCGCTCCGCACCTAGTCCAGTCGAACGGAGGAACGGCGCCGCTGGAGGCGGCGCGCCGGTCACCGGCCAGCACGGTGCTCTCGGGGCCGGCGGCCGGAGCGGCGGCGGCGGCCCATCTGTGCGCGGAACTGGACCTGCCGCGTGCGATATCGATGGACATGGGTGGCACCAGCACCGATGTCTGTCTGGTGGAGGGGGGAACGCCGGCGATCGGCACGGGACGGACGGTGGGTGGGTATGCGGTGGAGCTGCCCGGGGTCGATGTACGGTGCATCGGCGCGGGCGGGGGGAGCCTGCTATCGGTGGATCCGGCGGGCCTTCCTCAGGTGGGGCCGCAGAGCGCAGGCGCTCATCCCGGTCCGGCCTGCTACGGGGAAGGTGGAGAGCGACCGACGCTGACCGACGCCTTTCTGGTGCTGGGGCGGCTGGGAAGCTCCGGGCTTCGGGGCGCTGCCTCTGGACCGCGAGGCGGCCGAAGCGGCGATGGAAAGGCACCTGGCCTCCCCGTTGGGCGTGAGTGTCGAGCGGGCCGCGACGGGAGCGCTGGAGCTGGCGGTGGCGGGCCTCCGCCGAGCTGTGGATGGCCTGACGGTGGCCGAGGGGCGCGATCCGCGGGCGTTCGTCTTGATTGCGGCCGGGGGCGCGGGGCCGATGGTGGCGTGCGAGCTGGCACGGGAACTGGGCATCCGGGAAGTCGTCGTGCCCAGGTATCCGGGCAACTTCTCGGCCTTTGGTTTGCTGGTGACCGATCTGCGCCGCGACTGGGTGGAGACGCGTCTGATAGCGGCTTCTCCCGAGAGCATGGCGGATCTTAACCGCGGCTTCAGCGATCTGGAGCGAAAGGCGCGAGAGTGGCTCGAGGCGAGCGGAGTGCCGGAGGACCGAAGGGAAATCGTGCGGCGGGTGGCGGCACGGTACGTCGGGCAGGACTATGAATTGGAGACGCCGGTGGCCGACGGAGAGTTGGGAGAGGATCGCCTCCGCGAGATGGTCGGGCGGTTCCACCGCGCGCACGAGGGGAGGTACGGCTACTCGGTCCCCGACTGGCCGGTGGAGTTTGTGGACATCGCGGTGACGGCGATGGGCCGAACGGAGCCGATGCGCTTCCGACCGGCGGCGCGCGGCGCGCGCGGAGCGGGGAAGAAACCGGTGGGCTCTCGCCGGGTCTTCCTCGGGGAGGGGGAGGGGTGGCGCCAGTGTTCGGTCTACGATCGCGCGCGGCTGCGGCCGGAGGAGGTGGTGGAGGGCCCCGGGATCATCGAGCAGTACGATGCGACGACGTATCTTCCGGAAGGGTATGAGGCGCACGTGGACGGAGCTGGCAACCTGCGTTTGAAGCGGGACCGCGAATGATGCACGAAGCTCGATCAAACGGAACGGATCCCATCAGGCTGGCCGTCATCGCGAACGGGGTGTTGGCGATCGCGGAGTCCATGGGGGAGGCCCTGGTTCGCAGCGCCTTCTCGCCGAATATCAAGGAGCGGCGGGATTGCTCGACGGCCGTGTTCGACGCCGACGGTAGGCTGATGGCACAGGCGGAGCACATCCCCCTTCACTTGGGGTCTATGCTGGGGGTGGTGGAGGCCGTGCTGCGCATTCATCCGCGCAGTACGCTGGCGCCGGGGGACGCCTTTGTGGCTAACGATCCCTATCTGGGTGGGGGCACGCACCTGCCGGATGTGACGGTGGTGTCTCCGTTCTTTTTCGAGGGCAAGCTGCGGGGGTTCGCCGCGAATGTTGCCCACCACGCGGACATCGGTGCGCGCGCTCCCGGAGGCATCTCCGGCGACGCGGGCGACATCGATGAGGAGGGCCTTCGATTGCCGCCGACGCGGCTGGCCACGGCGGAGGGGACTTGCCGGGAGGTCGTAGATCTGTTCATGTCTCGCTGCCGCATGCCGGAGCAGCGCCGACTGGATCTGGCCGGGCAACTGGCGGCGAACCGCGTGGGGATTTCCAAGCTGGGAGAACTATTCGGACGGCATGGCTCCGCCGTGGTGGTGGGGGTCGGGGAGGAGTGACTGGCGGCGACGGAGCGACGCGTGCGGTAGGCGGTGCGGGACATCCCGGATGGGGTGTACGAGGCCGAGGACGAAGCCGAGGGAGTGGGAGAAGAGGGCCTGATTCCAGTGCGGGTGGCTCTGGGGATTGAGGGGGAGCATCTCCGACTCGACTTCGCGGGATCGGGGCCGCCCTCCATCGGCGCGATAAACGTGCCTCTGGAGGCCTTGCTCGCAACTGTCTATTACGCGGTGAAGGCCTGCGTGGACCCCGGGATTCCGTCGAACGCCGGGTTTCATCGATCGGTGGAAGTGCGGGTGCCGAAGAACAGCATCGTGAACGCGAAGCCCCCGTCGGCGGTGGGGGCCCGCACGGACACGTGTCAGCATGTTGCGGGCTGTATCTGCGAGGCCTTTGCGAAGGCGAGGCCGGGCCGGCTGCCCGCGCACAGCAACGACGCGAGTACGGCCGTGGTGTTTTCGGGGGTGAGCCCGCGGGAGGGTCGCGAGTATGTTTATGTGGAGGCGATCGCGGGGGGCGCCGGAGGGGGGCCGGAGGAGGACGGTTTGGACGGCGTCCAGGTGCACGTGACGAACACCTCGAATCTCCCGGTGGAGTGTTTGGAGCACGCCTATCCGCTATTGGTTGAGAGGTACGAGTTCGTGCCGGATTCTGGTGGGCCGGGACGGTTGCGGGGCGGACTGGGCCTGCGTCGGGAGGTTCGGGTGCTGGAGCGGGAGGCTATCTTCTCGGCCCACGGCGACCGTCATGTCAAACCGGCGCGGGGGACCGCGGGCGGCGGGGCCGGAGGGTGTGGAAGCTACGTGATCGATCCCGGTGGCGAAGGGGAGCGTCGTCTTCCGCCAAAGGTGTCAGGTGTTCGGCTGGCGCCGGGATCGCTGGTCCGGATCGAGACGCCGGGCGGGGGCGGCTACGGTCCACCGGAGCAGCGGGAGCGGTGTCGGGTGCTCGAAGACGTTGAGGCCGGAGTGGTGTCGAGGTCCCAGGCGCGAGAGGCCTATGGCGTGGAGACGTCGGCCGGCGATGGGGTGAGGGAGGCGGGGCGAGACGAGCGGGACGAAGGACAGGATGAGCGCTAACGGACTATTGGTGCGAGTAGAGGATCTGGTGAAGCACTTCCCCGCCGGGAGCGGGCAGCAGGTGCATGCGGTGGACGGGGTGAGCCTGGAGATCCGTCGCGGGGAGACGCTGGGGCTGGTGGGCGAGAGCGGCTGCGGGAAGACCACGCTGGGGCGAGTGCTGTGCCGGCTGGAGAAGCCGACGCGGGGGAAGGTGGTCTTCGATGGGGTGGAGATCGCGGAGCTGAGCGCGGGGGAGCTGAGGCGGCTGCGCCCGCGGCTGCAGATGATCTTTCAGGACCCGTTCGCCTCGCTGAACCCGCACAAGACCGTGGAGCAGATTATCGGTCTGCCTTTGTGGATAAGAGGGTACGGCTCGCGGAGCGCGATTGGGGAGCGCGTTTCCGAGCTCATGCATATGGTGGGGCTGGACCCCGGGCAGGGACGACGCTTTCCGCATCAGTTCAGCGGCGGCCAGCGCCAGCGGATAGGGATTGCGCGGGCCTTGGCCTCGGAGCCGGAGCTGATCGTGGCGGATGAACCGGTGGCCTCTCTGGATGTTTCCATTCAGGCGCAGATCCTGGAGATTCTGCGCGGCCTCCAGTCGCAGTTCAAGCTGACGGCGCTGTTCGTGTCACATGATATCAGCGTGGTCTCGCACGTCAGCCAGCGCATTGCGGTGATGTATCTGGGGAAGATCGTGGAGATAGGGCCGGCCCGGTCGGTCATTGAGGAGCCTCTGCACCCGTACACAAGAGCCCTGCTGGACGCAGTGCCGCGGATAGGCGGAACCATCAGGCGGGCCCAGATCCGACTGTCCGGTGATGTGCCCAGCCCGATCCAGTTGCCGAGTGGGTGCCGATTTCACCCTCGGTGCTATATGCACCAGGTCTCGGAGTGCAAAGGGCTGGAACCGGAGATGCGAGAGGTGCGCGCCTCGCATCTGGTCGCTTGTCATCTGGTGCCGGCGCAGGGCCTCTCGAATGGATGAACGGGCTCCTGTTGCGGGGCCGTCCGGGCGGTAGGTGGCGGGGCGCGCGTGGGCGCGTGTGGGTGGGAGCGCGAGGGGCTATTCGATCATGGCCTCCTCGCCCTCGGCGTCGCCTTCCTTCTGCTTGCGAAGAGTGATCTTACCCTCCTCGGCCAGCGCGCGGGCGGCCATCACCAGCTTTTGACGGGCGGCGTAGACTTCGCGCCTGGGTTTGGGTCCCAGCGATTCGAGGTCTTCCTTGAGGCCGGCGGCCGCGTTCTCTGAGAGGTTGTCGATCACCGCGCTCTTGATTTCCTCAGAAGCTCCCTTGAGGGCGAGGGCGAGATCGCTGGACTCCACCTCTCGGACGACGAGTTGGAGCGCTCGGGGTTCGAGGTCGGGCAGGTCTTCGAAGATGAACATGGAGGCCCGCACCCGCTCTCCCAGCTCGGGGTCGCTCTCGGCGAGGGACTCCAGCACGGCGTTTTCCACGCCGAGGTCTGCTTCGTTGAGGATCTCCACCAGAGTGCGGGCGCCGTCGGTCGGTCCCTTGGCGACGTGGTCGCGAGCTTCCTGTCCCGCGCCGCGCAGGGTGGCCCTTCGCCGGAGGCCCGCGGCGAGGCGGTGGAGTCCCTCGCGGGAGGGGTTGCCGGTTTTTACGAGGGCCATCACCACGGCCATGCGGATGTCGTCCGGGAGGCCCGAGAGGACTTCGCCCGCCTTTCGTCTGGGAATCTGCTGCAGCACGATGGCAATCGCCTGGGGTTGCTCTTCGCGCAGCACATCGACGAGTTGACTGGAATCGATGGCGACGAGGGCGTTGAGGGGCTTTTCCGGAGGGCGCGCGCGGAGGTGGCGCAGCAACTCGGCAGCCCGCTCGGGGCCAAGGGTATCGGTGGCTATGGCTGCGGCCAGCTCTTGGCCGCCCATCGCAACGCCGGAGGAGGAGGCTAAGCGGCTGAACTCCTGGAGGACCGACTGCTGTGTGCTCTCGTCGGCTTCATCGATGCGAGCGAGCTCCGACAGGAGAGTCTCGACTTCGGGCTGGCCGAGCCGACAGCGCGAGACCAGCTCTCGGCCCTGCCGCGCGCCGAGGACGAGCAGCAGGACGGCGGCCTTCTGGGGGCCGGTCAACTCAGCACTGCTCTGAGCGGACATGATGGCGTGCAGGCGGCGCGGGGCCGCTCACTCCGATCCTGAGGATACGATTTCGGTGATCCGCAGGCCGAATCTGTCGTCCACGACGACCACCTCGCCGCGCGCGATGACCTTGCTGCTGACGAGTAGCTCCGCGGCGTCGCCCAGCATCTTGTCGAGGTGCACGACAGATCCGGGACCGAGTGCGAGCACGTCTCCGATGGGCAGCTTGGTGCGGCCGAGCTCCACCGCGGCCTGCACCTCGATCTCTTTAAGGAAGTCGATGGGCTGGCGCCGGGGACCGTTCGCGGAGACTGGCGCGAAGGAGGGGCTGGCTGGCTCAGGATCGGCGGGTGCGCCAGCTTCCGGAGACGAGTCGGAGGCGGCCGGTGACGGCGGTTCGGGAGCGGGTTCGGGAGCCGATGCGGCCTCGGCGTTATTCGCACTCGGGGACTCGGAGGTGGGTTCCGCGGCGTCTTGATCGAGCTCTTGGGTGGCGTCCTCTGTCACCATGTTACCTCCTGTGAAGTTTCGCTCAGTATCTCGGCGGCGAGGGTCGGGCCGAGGTCAATCGGGCGACAGGAGAACTTGCGGGCTTTTCCGACGAAGAAGTCGGCCGGCTCGTGGAGGCGTTGGTCGAGGCACAGGACGTCGCCTTCCCGAAGCGATGACAGTTCGTCGGCGGAGATGCTCATGGTCCCGATTCGCACCCCGCACGTGATGGGCGCGCTGTGGAGTGCGGAGGCGATTCGGCTGCGAGTGGAGGCGGCGTCGTTCGGCAGATTGGCCGCCGGCTTCGACGAATCGGAGCCGTCGAGGGTGAGACCTGCCAGCTTGAGGGAGATCACTGGCATGCAGATGCTCGCCACGCCAGTCAGCTCTCCGGCGGTGAGTTCGAGTGAGCTGACGACGACGGAATCTGCTGGTTTGGCGATCTCGGCCAAAGCGGCACTGTGGCTCATGGTTTCGAGGTGGGGGGTGATGGGGGCCGCGTGCTGCCAAGACTCGGCCAGCTCGTCGAGCATTTTGGAAATGGCGCCCTCGATGAGAGACTGCTCGATTTCGGTGAGAGGTCTGGGGGCCTTGAGTATGTCACCCTGGCCACCCAGAAGTCGATCTATGATCCAGAATCCGCAGGAGGGATTGAGCTCGAGAAGGGCGTTTCCCGGTAGGGGCTTCATGCTGAATACGGCTATCACGGTGGGATCGGGGACGGAGCGTACGAATTGATCATAGGTGACTTGGTCGACGGAGAGCAGGGAGACCTGAACGGGGGTGTGCAGGTACATGGAGATGGCGGTTTCGGTCGCCCGCGCGAAGGAAGTGTAGATGGTGTCGAGGGCCTGCATGATGCTCCGCGGCAGGCCTTCTCCTCGCGCGAAATCATGGACTCGCGCTTCGTGTACCCTGGGAGCGCTTCGGCCCCTTCCGCTGGCCCGCTTGTGGTCTGTGATGGTGGAGAGAGAAGCGAGCAGGCTGTCGAGTTCTTCTTGCTTGACGCGGCCCTCTGTGCTCACGATTGC
>CAZWRO010000003.1:21368-31307 GCA_964635365.1 uncultured bacterium
GGGTCGCCCTGTGCTCTCCCGGAGGGCGACATTGATCTCCACCTTTCCGAAGTCTGTGTAGAGAGGTACTACCAAGGCCGGGGTGGAGGTGGAGACTTCGACGTCGGAGCCTCTGATGAGCGTGGGCGGAGTTATCTCGCATTCGTATCCGGCTTCCGAGAGGAGGGTAGCCGCGTTTCCGCTGACTATGTTGCCGAGCTCTGCTATGGCGCTGCCCGCCATCTCGTCGAAGGTCATGATGGGGGTGCTGGCCATGGCCGCGGCGATCTTGGTGGCGGTGACGAGAGGCATGCCGTAGACGACATGTCCTTCCACGGCGCCGGTGACGCCGATGACGATGGACACCTGCTGGGTGGTGAAGGTGGCGCTTCGCACGGCCAGCTGGCCGGGATCGGGCACAGATTGGATGACTGACTCCAGCACCTGCATACCTGCGGTGACAAAGGGGTTGATGAACTCGGCTTTCATCTGGCGGTGGTTGCCATGGCTGCTAGTCCTTACCGGACGCCTTCTTGACGGCAGCCACCACCTTATCGCTCTTGAAAGGCTTGATGATGTAGTCCTTTGCCCCGGAATCCAGGGCCGACATCACGCTGCTCTCTTGGCCCAGAGCTGTGCACATGATGACGGCGGCCTTGGGATCGACTTTCATGATCTCTTTGAGGGCCGAGAGTCCGTTCATCGTGGGCATCGTGATGTCCATCATGACGACATCGGGATGCAGCTCCTGGTAGCGTGCGACGGCGAGCTCGCCGTTCTCGGCCTCGCCGACGACCTGAAAGCCTGCTTCTGTGAGGAGCTTCTTTAGGGTGGCGCGCATGAAGAGTGCGTCATCGACAACGAGCACACTGGTCATCTAATCTTCTCCCTGGCGGTCGACTTCCGGCCTTCGGTAGAAGAACGGGCTGATGGACTCGAATCCTATCTCCCTCGCCGAGAAGATGCGCTCGGTGGCTCCGACCAAGAGGACGCCGGCTGGTGCGAGGCTGTTGTAGAAGCGGCGATAGAGGCGCTCCTTGGCATCATCGGTGAAGTAAATAGTTACGTTTCGGCATAGGAGGAGGTGGAAGTCGGTCTCGAAGTCTTCCGAGAGCAGATCGTGGTGGCGAAATTCGATCAGGCGACGGAGGTCGTCGCTTACTCGGTAGGCGTCGGATGCGCGGCTGAGGAATCGGCGTCGCCTGAAGGCGCTGACGTTCTTGATGTCGGCGTCGGCGAACAGGCCCTCTCGGGCGCGGGCTAGCATTTCATGGTCGATATCGGTGGCCAGAATCAGTGCCTTGGCGCTCTCGATGCCAGCTTCGTGCAGGAGCATGGCCAGGGAATAGGCTTCGGCGCCGTTGGAGCAGCCGGCGCTCCAGATCCTCGGGCGATGGGTCCGGGCGAGTAGGGCCGGCAAGACCTGCGTGGCGAGCTCCTTGAACTTATCCGGATCGCGAAACAGCTCGGAAACGTTGATCGTCACCCGGTTGCGAAAGGCCTCGAGCATTTCCGGATCGCGCTCCATCATCTGAAGGTATTCGCGGAAGCTCTTCGCGCCGGCCTGAGTAACGAGAGAACGAAGGCGCCTTTCCATCTGCTTGCGCTTGTAGCAGCTGAGGTCGAGGCCGAGCTTTTCCTTGATTCGCCTCTGGAAGATGAGGAAGTCAAGATCCTCCGAGGAAGACAAAGAGGTCTTCATCTTCGTTGGGTCCCTCCTCCGGAAGGTGAGTCATCGAATGCGGCCGGCGCCGCGTCAGTGTCGACATGGCGATGGGTGACGCGCGAAAGGCGAGCGATGCTGCTGGCGATCATGGGCAGGGAGATGGAGAAGTCGACTCCGCCGGTGGCTACCGCGGCCTTGGGCATCCCGTAGACCACGGAGGTGCTCTCATCTTGCGCAATGGTCTTGCCGCCGGCCCGGTGGATGGCGGCGATCCCTTCGGCGCCATCCTGTCCCATGCCGGTGAGGATGACGCCGATGCAGGAGGGGCCGAAGGCCTTGGCGGCGGAGGCCATGAGAGTGTCGGCGGCGGGCCTGACTCCCCACAAGGGGGGGCCGTCCATCACTGCGACTCGACTCTTCTTTCTGACCACGAGGTGCCTCCCGCCGGGAGCGATGAGCACGGTGCCACAGGTGATCAGGTCGTCGTCGGCGGCCTCCCGGACCTCGACGGCCGAGAGGGCGTCGAGACGGCGTGCCATGGCTGCGGTGAAGCCCTGCGGCATGTGTTGCGCTACCAAGACCGCGCTGGGGAGGTTGCCTGGCAGTCGGGGGATGATCTCATCGAGGGCCCTGGGGCCTCCGGTCGAGGAGCCGATGGTCACCAGGCGATCGGCGAGGAGGCGGGAGCCGTGTGCGGGCTTTGACACTGAGGTGGGCCGGAGGGGGGCGTGGTGCGCCGAGGGCATCAGCCTGGCCGTGGCCGCGAGGTGCAGCTTTGCAATTAGCATATTCTTCACCCGTTCGATGTCCACGGAGGTGGAGCCCGACGGCTTGCAGACGAAATCGACGGCGCCGAGTTCGAGGCTGCGCAGAGTCTCCTCTGCGCCGTGCGCGGTGCGACTGCTGAGCATGACGACCGGGGTGGGACGACGGTGCATGATCTGCTCGAGGGCTACAAGGCCGTTCATGATCGGCATCTCGACGTCCATTGTGATGACGTCGGGCTGCAATTCTTCAACCTTTTCGATGGCGTCGAATCCGTCACGAGCAGTGCCTACGACGACGAAGCGCGGGTTGGATTCGATGATGTCGGAGATCATCCGGCGCATGAGCGCGGAATCATCGACGACAAGCACTCGAATGCGGTCACTGCGCACGGAGAACTCCCAAGGATGTCATGTGCGCTTCACCTGCGCGGACGGTCTTCACGACGATGTCCCCGTCGGAGATGTGCAAGCGGACGGTGCGGCTGGCCTTGCCGCCCACATCTTCGGCTAGGGGAGTCAACCGCGCTCCCGCGAGTGCTTGCCTCACGGCCTCGACGTTGCGGGCGCCGATGTGGCTGACGCCGCCGTGGTCCAAGGTGCTCAGCACGTTGGCGCCGCCCAAGATGCCGGTGCGAAGACGGGAGCATGCGGCGCCTGCTTTCTGCATGGCGGCGACTAGTCGCGGCACGCCTAGGTCGGCGAACTTGGCGGGTCCGTCGTGAGGCCGGCCGATGACGCTGCTGGGCAGCACCACGTGGATCAGGCCGCCGAGACGCGCCACGGGGTCGTAGGCGCAGACGGCCACACAGGAGCCCAGACCGAGAGCGGATAGTACGGCCTCTGGATTTCCACTGACGGCAAGCTGACCCATGTTCACCATGACGAGCCGTTCGCTCATCTATCCCCGCGGCCCAACCGCTCGCAGAAGAGTGGGGAGTGACTTGGTGCTCGGCAGGAGGATCATGCGCCCCTCCAGTTCTATTTCGCCTTCGCCGAAGCGCGCTTCGATGAAGAGGATCTCGGATCCGGCCTCGTGCATGGGCAGGACGGCGGAGGTGAGCACTCCGCCCGCCATGTCCACCGCGGCGGCGGGCGGGGAGGGGACGACGTTCAGGCCGGCCAGCTGCTCGAGGGCCCCGAGATAGGAGGAGGTGAGGATGTTCCCGGCCTCGCAAATGGCGGACATGCCCATTTCGTTGAAGCCATGCTCGGGCTCGTAGTGCATGCCGGTCAGCGTCTTCACCAACCGCGTGGCGTCTCGTAGGGAGAAGAGGATGACAAAGGAGCCGGTGATATCGCCGCTGATCTCAAAGACGACGCCTGCGATGACACACTCGGGATCGCCGAGGAGGTTGGGGACCTGCTCGATGGGAACAATCCTGACGCGGGTGAAGGAGTTCTCGAGCGGCTTACCGGCGAGCGCGCTCAGAGAGGCCGTCGCCTTGAGGGCTCCAATGTTGCCGACGCGCTCCAACACGTCCAGGGGATGTTCGCCAGTTTCGACTTTCTGCGCCATTGCTCAGGCTCCATTCTCAAGATAGGTGGCCGGCTGGCCATTCGAGTTCGCGGCTTGCGGGGTGGTCACGGAGGCTTCTCGCAGCCAAGCTTGGTCCATGAGGCTGGCCACGTCTAACACGAGGGCAACAGTGCCGTCGCCCAGGATGGTTGCGCCGGAAAGGCCCGGAACGTCGCCCAGGGCGTCTCCGATGGGCTTGAGCACGATCTCCTGCTCGCCGACCAAGCTCTCCACTATGAGGCCCACCTCTTGGTCGGCGCTTTTCACGACGACGATTCGCATGAGGCCGCCGTTTCGAGTGACGGACCCGCCCATCTGCTCGAGGGCGCGACCCAAATCGAGGAGGGGAAGGACGCGGCCGCGGTGGGAGATCACGCAGTGGCCTTGGATAGTCTTGACCTGATCGCCGGATATGCGGGTCGTCTCCACAACGTAGATCAAGGGGAGTGCGGCGACGGCCTTTCCGGAGGTCACCAGGAGTGCCTGGGATATTGCGAGCGTCAAGGGGAGTCTGATGGTCACCGTGCTGCCGAGGCCGAGCTTTGTTTGAACGCGCGCGGTGCCGTGGAGTCGGCTGACGTTGGTCTTCACTACATCCATGCCGACGCCGCGGCCCGAGACGTCACTTACGGCGCGGGAGGTGGAGAGGCCGGAGGCGAAGATCAACTGGACGGCTTCTTCATCGGAGAGGGCGGCGGCCGCTTTGTCGGAGAGGATTCCCCTGGCCACGGCCGACTCTCTGAGCATCTGTGGGTCCATGCCGGCGCCGTCGTCCGTCACCTCGATGATGATGTGGTTCTCTTCCTGCCGGGCCCCCAGGATGATCCTACCGGTGCGCGGCTTCCCGACTCGCGTCCTGCCGTCGGGCGTCTCCATTCCGTGGTCGACGGCGTTGCGCAAGAGGTGGCCAAGGGGATCGGCCATCTCTTCGATGACGGACCGGTCGAGTTCGGTGTCCTCGCCCTCCAGTATGAGGTCGACTTCTTTCTGGACCTTATGCGCGAGGTCGCGGACCATTCTCGGGAAGCGCCGGAAGAGCTGGGCGATAGGCAGCATCCGGGTCTTCATCACCTCCTCTTGAAGGTCGCTGACAATGCGTGCCATATGGGAATGGGTCTCTTTGAGCTGGAGCACCAGATCGACGCCGCCGTAGGCGGCCGCGAAGTCGGTGGCGAGCTGGGAGACGCGAGTGCGGTCAATGACGAGCTCTCCGACCAAGTTCATCAGATTGTCGAGGCGGGAGATGCTGACGCGCACGGTCTGGTCGGTCTTCTTCGCCAGCGCGGCGAGCTCGCTGGAGGACTGGCCGCGGCCGGAGGGGCCGACGTCGACGGCGCGCTCGTCGGTGCGTCGAGCTCTCGCGAGTGAGGTCAACTGTCGTTCCGTCGTCACCGCGTCGACGGCCGAGAGGACCTCCACGGAGGCGACGTCGGAGATGGAGTCGAGGGCGGCATGGAGGTCGTCGTCCTCGGCCTTGGCGGCGACGAAGAAGACTAGATCGTGTCCCACGTTCCCGGCCCGTATCTCCTCCTTGGAGGGGTGGGCGGCGAGCACCTCGCAAGCGCTGGCGAGCGCGGTGAAGATCATGTGCGCTCGCACGGAGCGCATCTGGCACTCCGGGCTGAGGCGCACGACTACTTGACGGCTGTCCTCCGGGACCGGGACCGCCGCGGTGGATTCGCCGGAGCTGTCTGGGCTTCGCTCGTCGCCCGAGGTATTCGGGTTCGGAGTCCGATGGGCGGCGGCGGCCTCCAGGGCGGCAATGACTTCGGCTACGTCGTGATCATCGGAGCCGCCCGCGCAGATCGTCTCCTTCATGCTCTTGAGGCTATCCACGGCGGTGAGGAGGACGTCTATGACGTCGGTGTCGGGCCTCATCTCTCCGGAACGGAACCCGTCGAGGAGGTTCTCGCTGGCGTGACAGAGCGCGGACATCGCGCCGAATCCCATGGCCGCCGCCGAGCTTTTCAGCGAGTGGGCGGCCCGGAAGATCTCCTGAAGAAGCTCCGGGTTGTCGGGCTCTTTCTCCAGCCGGAGGAGGCCGTCGTCGAACGTCTCGATCTGCTCCTCCGCCTCTTCGAGGAAGATGGCCAGGTACTCCGATCTGTCGGGCGATTGCGTCACTGCTATCTCCAGGCGGATCGTGTCCGACTAGCGCATGGTATTGAGCGGGCGGGACGCACCGGGGAGGGGCCCACTTGAGGGGCCGCTCATCCGGTGCATCGAATCTCGCCGTACGGAACGCGCGCGGCTGGTGTGAGCCTTCAGTGGGTCTCAGCGGCCGGTGGGCGGGCGTGGGGGGAGCTGGACGGCGCCAGTCAGGCCGCGACGCCGGCTACCGGGGCGCTTTCGGCCTCTGCCTCGGCCGTGTGGACTTCGCGGAACTCCTCGGTCTCAGCTTGAGATAGCACTCTCTCCAGGTCCAGCATGATGATGAGCCGGTCGTCCATCTTGCCCACTCCGCGCAAGTAGTGGGAGTCGGCGGTGGTGACGAGCGAAGATGGGGGCTCTATCGCGCCGGTGGGCAGGGAGAGTGTCTCTGTTACGGCATCCACGATCAGGCCCATCAGGCCGACCGAAGTCTCGACGACGACGATGCGGGAGGCCTTCGTCTCGTCGCACGCCTCGAGGCCGAAACGCGTTCGCAAGTCGATTACCGGGACGATGCTCCCGCGCAAGTTGATGACGCCTTCCACGAAGACCGGCGCTCGGGGAACGTGCGTGATGCGCTGCATGCGAATGATGGTGTTGACCGCGCCGATATCGAGGCCGTAGGATTCTTTGGCGAGCTCGAAGACCACAAGTTGCTGTTCTTCGGTCGATGCCATCACTTCTGCAGTTGCGGTCATAGGGTTCTCCTCTCTTCTGACCGGTTGCCGTCTCAGTTATGTTTGATTGCTCCCGGGGAGGCATTCCGCGGTCCGCTCTGGAGTCTGGAAGGTGGACACCACACCATCTCAGAGATCGGAGAAGCGTGGAGGGAACTTTAGCATCTGCCCTCGGTCTGACTCAGCAGGCGGGGTGATAGGGGTGATGGATCAGGCGGGGAGCGACGACGACTCCTGCCGTACGGAACGGCTCATCGCCGGAGGCAGGAGGCAAGGTGCCGGAGGCGCCCAAGGCTCCGGCCCAACGGTTCCGGCCCAACGGCCCCTTAGCCCGTCAACAACCACAAACTCAGGGCCATGACGGCCATGCCAGCGATGGCACCGATGATGGCGAGGTGTTCCTGCCCGTGTTCCCGCGCGGCCGGCAGCAGTTCGTCCAGCGAGATGAACACCATGAGGCCCGCGACGCCCGCCAGCACCCCCGCCAGCGCGGGGCCGTGGAGGAACGGCAGCAGCACCAGCGCGGCCAGCCCGGCTCCTACCGGCTCCGCTAGTCCCGACAGGAACGACCACACGAAGGCCTTCTTTCGGTTGCCGGTGGCGGCGTAGACGGGCGCGGCGACGGCCAGCCCCTCGGGGATGTTGTGGATGGCGATGGCGACGGCGATGGCGACCCCGAGTTGCGGATCGGCGAGCGTGCCCGCGAAGGTGGCCATGCCTTCGGGGAAGTTGTGGAGGCCGATGCCGAGCGCGACGAATAAACCCAACCGGAGCAGACGGTCGTTGGATTGGCGGCCGCCCGGGGCCGGGTCGGGAACGCCCTCGTAGGAGTGCGGGATGGCGGTGTCGAGCGCGAACATCGCCCCGAGCCCGAGGAAGAAGGCGAGGTAGCCGAGGCCGGGGCCGAGCTCCTCGAGGCCCGCGGGGAGCAGCTCGGCGAAGGATACGAGGATCATGACGCCCGCGGCGAAGCCGAGGGAGAGGGCCATGAAACGGGGGCCGGGCCGCCTGACGAGGAAGATGAGGAGGCTGCCCACGGTGGTGGAGAGCCCGGCGAGGGCGGTGAGCAGCAGGGCGAGGGCTACCGGGGACATGGCGACATGGGGTTAGTCCACCAGCTCGCCGATGATGGGGAGGCGGGCGAGCAGGTCTTCGCCGTGGGGCGCGCGGGCGAGGGCCTCGGTTAGGTCCTGGCCGGCGACGTGCATGACTTGGTGTTTGCCGCCGCGCCATTGCCAGCTTCTGGAGGCGTCGTAGACCTTGCCCCGGTAGGCGAAGTAGACGGGGCCGCCGTTCTCGCCGGTGTATTGACTTAGCTCGACCCGGGTGAAGGTGCGCATGGTCGTACCCCTCCGGCGACCGGGTGTGGTGAGGGCGGCCGCGATAGTTCCGCGCGATGCAGCCGCCCTAGACGATTCAGCACGAGGCCTGCTACGGGTGCAAGAACTTGGACACGAAGGGCGATTCGCCGGGGGTGCGGCGGCCCAAGTGGCCCGACGGGCCCTCGCCGAGGAACTCGGAGAACCAGGCCTCGTGTTCGATCTCCTCGTGGAGAATGGCGAGCACGAGGTCGTAGGTGCGGTGGTCCTTGCCGGCGGTGATGTTGCAGATGTGGGTGTAGCCGCGCACGGCGCAGCGCTCCGCTTCGAGCAGAACCTTGAGGAGCGCCTTCGTGTCGGTCGGGTCCTTCGGCAGCGAGGCGGGCGGACAGGCGGAACAGTCGTGGAAGGCCTTCATGTCGTCGGGCAGCTTGCCTCCCAGCTCGTAGATGCGAGGGATGAGGGCCTCGAAGTGATTGCGGTCTTCGATACGCGCGTCCTCGGCGATGGACTTGATCCCTTCGCCTTCGAGGCCGATGAGATTAACGCGGAGGATCGTGTAGTAGTAGAAGGTGGTCAGCTCGGCGGCCGCGTTGTTCACCAGAAGCTCGAGCAGTTCGTCCACGTTGACACCGGCTTTCTCGACCATCTCTCGCGCGACTTTGGCCATCGGGCTTGTCCTCCTTTGCCTTCAAGATATGGCGCAAGGCTAGGATTTCGGGCGGTGTCATTCGGCGCCTCGTCTGGAGAAAGCGACCTTGTGTACGAAATGATACACGGGTGGCCGCGATGACACAACAAGGAGAAGCGCGGAGCAGGCTGCCGCGCCCTGGAAGCGTTGCACTTCGCGGATGCCGTTGCGACGGTCTCATCCGGGCCTGACGAGCGCAGAGGGTCGCGGTGCCTCTGCGGTGAAACAAAGGAGACGAACTGAGCGGCTGCGCGTCTCGAGGGGGACACGCTTCACGATTCCTGCAGGACGGGTACAGCAATGCGAACTATCGGCCTGATTGGCGGGATGAGTTGGGAGTCCTCGGTGGAGTACTACCGCGTGATCAACCGCGCCGTCCGCGAGCGGCTTGGCGGACTGCATTCGGCCAAGTGCATGATGGTGTCCGTCGACTTCGCCGAGGTCGCCTCCCTCCAGCTTGTGGCTCGCTGGAATGAACTGGCAGAGCACATGACTTTTGCCGCTCGAGCGGCCGAGAGAGGGGGAGCAGATCTTGTGCTCATCTGCTCCAACACAATGCATCGGGTGGCTGACGAGGTGGAGTCCGGAATAGGCATCCCACTGCTTCACATCGTCGATGCAATCGCAGGCCAAGTGGCGGCCGCGGGCATACATCGCATCGGTCTGCTGGGCACTAGGTACACCATGGAAGACGCTGTCTACAAGAGCCGCCTTTCAGAGCGACACGGGATGGCCGTCCTCGTTCCCGAGGCAGCCGACATGGACGATGTACACCGTATCATTTTCGATGAGTTGTGCGTTGGGGTGATCGAAGATGATTCGCGCGCGAGACTGATAGCAATCACTGAGCGCCTCGTGCAAGCGGGGAGCGAAGGAATCGTGCTTGGGTGCACAGAGCTGGGGCTGGCACTGACGGCGAGCGACGCCGCGGTTCAGCTCTTCGACAGCACTGAGATACATGCACTGGCAGCGGTAGACGCTGCTCTGGCCAGTTGAGCCACAGGGCCGTTGTCGAGCGTAGGTGAGACCAGCCTCTGCTGTCTGGTTGGGGTGACCCCTGCGTGCGGGAGCTCATGGTACAATAGACGTGGAGTGGGCCAAGCGTCCGCGGTCGCCGTGAGGCGGCTGAGGAAAGTCCGAGCTCCGAAGGGCAGGGCGCTGGGTAACACCCAG
>CAZWRO010000004.1:0-6699 GCA_964635365.1 uncultured bacterium
GATTGATCCGGCCAGCACGGTGGTCTTCGTGTGCGGACCTCCGATCATGATTCGGTTCGTGGTGAACGATCTGGTCGGGATGGGCTTTGGCGACGAGGCGATCATAAGCACGCTCGAACGGCACATGCGGTGCGGGATCGGGAAGTGCAATCACTGCATGATTGGTGACAAGTATGTGTGCCTGGACGGCCCGGTCTTCACGTATGGGCAGATGAAGGCGATGATGGAGTTTGAGGAGTGATCTGCGGGCAGGGAGTCGAGCCGGCGCTCGCGGAGTGGTCGTCCGGTGCGACGCTGGTGCTGGGCGTCGGCAACGCGCGGCGCGGCGATGACGCGGTCGGGCCCATGGTCTGCTCTCGGCTGGCCTCGGTGAGGGCGGTCGATTGTGGAGACGCGCCGGAGCGGTACCTGGGGCTGGCCGGAGACGAGGGGATCGAGCGGGTGCTGATGGTGGACGCCATGGACTTCGGCGGAGGGGTCGGAGAGCTGGCGTTCTGCAGGCTCTCGGACCTGACGGAGCGATTTGGGACGACGCACACGTCAGGGCTGGCGGTGCTGGTTCGGTTCATCGAGGAAGAGTATGGGAAGCCGGTCGCCGTGCTGGGAGTGCAACCGGCTGACACGCGCTTTGGGGTGAGGGTCCACGCGGCGGTGCAGGAGGCGGTGGATCGGGTGAGCGATTTGTTGAGGAGCGCCATCTCAGGGCGAGAAACGGGGGAGATGGAGGCAGCATGGATCCGCTCGTAGTCGCGCTGCTAGTTGTGCCGTTTGCCGGGGCCTTGGTGTGCGGAATCATGCCTCGGGGCGGGAAAGGCCTTGCGGCCTTGGTGGCTGCACTTGCGGCGGTGTTCGCAATCGCCACCGTCTGGATGGCCTATCCGCGGTTTCCCGAGAGCTGGGAGATGCACTTCGGCCGGTTGCCGTGGCTGCCGGGTGACCTGGGGCAGAGGCCGCTGTTCGGGCTGCTGGTGGATCCGCTGAGCAGCTTGATGGTGTTGGTGGTGACGGTGGTTGGGTTTATGGTGGTGCTGTACTCGGGCGCCTACCTGAGCGAGAAGAACGCGGAGCACGCTTACCGCGAGGGGGGCAACCGGTACTACTTCTGGCTGCTCTTCTTCTTTGGGTCGATGGTGGGCCTGGCGCTGTCTCCGAACCTGCTGCAGATGTTCATTTTTTGGGAGATGACGACGCTTTGCTCCTGGGCACTCATTTCGCACACTCATACCGTGACCGCGCAACGCGCCGGACTGAAGGCGCTGGTGATGACTCATATCGGCGGCTTCGGATTCCTGGTGGCGCTGTGTCTGCTGTTTGTGTTTACGGGGAGCTTCGAGTTCTCGGCGCTGGGGGGATTGGGGCCGGGACTGCGCACGGCTAGCTTCGTGCTGTTGCTGGTTGCGGCGTGGGCGAAGTCAGCGCAGGTGCCGTTCCACACCTGGCTGCCGGATGCGATGGAGGCGCCGACGCCGATCAGTGCCTACCTGCATGCGGCGGCGATGGTGAAGGCCGGGGTGTATCTGGTCGCCCGGCTGCTGATTTCGGTATGGGAGGTGCCCGTTTCGCTTGGGGTGCTGGTCGCCGCGATGGCGATGATCACGATCCTCATGGCGATCATCAGCTACTTCCGGCAAGATGATCTGAAGCGTCTGCTGGCCTACTCGACGATCGCGCACCTGGGCTACATTCTGGTGGGGTGCTCGCTGGGAATCCTGGGGTCGACGATTGGGTTCCGCGGGGGAGTGCTGCATATTCTTTGCCACGGGGTGGCGAAGGGGACGTTGTTCTTGTGCGCGGGCGCGATTGCTTACGGCGCGGGTACACGTCGCATCAGTCAACTGCGGGGCCTGGGCGGTAAGATGCCGCTGACGGCGGTGGCCTTCATCGTGGGAGTGGTGGCGGTGACGGGCGTGCCGCCGTTCTCCACTTTCTGGAGCAAGTTCTTAATCTTTGCGGGCTCCCTGGAGGTGCCTGGGGGAGCTGTGCTGCTGGTGTTGCTGGCGACCGAGAGTGTGGTGAGCTTCGCCTGGTTCCTGTGGGTGGCGCAGCGGATCTTCATGGGCGCTCCTTCGCCGGCGGCAGCCAGTGCGGTCGGTCCGCCGCCGGCCATGAGCGTGGCACTGGTGATAGGGATTGTGTTGTGCGTGGCGGCCCCGGTCTTCGGTCTGCCGCTGGTGCAGTGGATCACGCCGTAGGCAGTGGCGTGACGCCATAGGCAGTGGCTGACGCCATAGGTAGTGGCTGACGCCATAGGCAGTGGTGCCAGGCGAGGAGTGATGCAATGAATGCGGCGCAATTGGTGCTGATCGGAGCTGGGATACTCGCGGGAGGGGCTGCGGTGACGGCCCTGATCTCCTCCCAGAGGAAGACGGTGGGACCGGTGGCCTTCTTGTTCGTGCTGTCGGCCGGGATTCTGGTGTTCTACTCCGGGCTGTCGGTGCTGATGAGCAACCAGGCTGTCGCGACGGGGACGCTGCTGACGGTACCCACGCTGGGAGCTGAGCTAGTCTTCCGCGTCGATCAGCTGAGCGCCCTGTTCCTGCTCATCATCTCCGTAATCTCGATGCTGACGACGCTCTACTCGATTGGCTATATGGTCCGCTATCGGGATCAGCATCTGATCCGCTACTACCCGCTGCTGCAACTGTTCTTCGCGGGCATCATCGGTGTCGTTTGCATGGCCGATTGGTTCTTCTTCCTGATCTTCTGGGAGTTTATGACGCTGTGCTCTTATTTCCTCGTCATCTTCGAGAAGGATAACCCGGTCAGCTTGCGGGCGGGCTTCAAGTATATCGTGGTGACTCATGCCGCCACCGCGTTGATGATGATTGCGATCATCGTGTTGTGGAAGGCGGGGGGCAGCCACTCGTTCAGTTTTGCGGCGTCCAAGGTCGGGATGGCGGAGCTGGCGGCGTCGAAGCCTGTGCTCCTCCACCTGCTGCTTGCGCTGTGGTTCGTGGGCTTCGGCACTAAGGCTGGCGTGCTGCCCTTTGGAGACTGGCTGCCCGATGCCTATCCGGCGGCGCCCAGCGGGGCCTCAGCGGCCTTCGCGGGCACAATGACGAATCTGGCGATCTACGGACTGCTGCGTGTCTTTCTGGAGATGCTTCCGGCCTCTGAGTTCAGCACGGCGTGGGGGATCATCATAGCGGTGCTCGGCGCAGGGTCCATTTTCGTTGGTACGATAACGGCGCTGGCGCAAGATGACTCAAAGCGGCTTATTGCTTTCCAGATGATAGGGCAGATGGGCTATGTGCTGCTCGGCTTGGGAACCGGGCTGTATCTGTTACCTTCGGAACCCGCAATCGCGATGCTGGCGATCATGGCCGGGGTCTTTCACCTCGTCAACGGTGCGTGCTACAAGCCACTCCTGTTCTTCAGCGTTGGCTCCATCTTGCTGCGAACAGGCAGGCGCAACTTGAACCAGGTCAGCGGCTTGGCGGCGACCATGCCGGTGACGGGCGCGATCGCGATGGTGGCATCCATGTCTATGGCTGGCATGCCGCCGTTCAACGGCTTCGCCAGCAAGTGGATCATCTATCACGTCACCATTCTCGGCGCGCCAGGTCTACCCGTTTTTCTGTTCCTGGGTATCGTGGCCCTGTTCATCTCACTGGTGACGCTCGCTTCGTTGCTGAAGTACCTCGGCGGGGCCTTCCTCGGCGAACCTTCGGCGTCGGTCGCGGAGATGCAGGCAGGGGATGTTCCGCGCTCGATGCAATGGCCACAGCTGGTGCTCGGCGCGTTGTGTGTTGCGTTTGGACTGGTGCCTTTCCTGCCGCTGCTTGGGGTCCATCGTGCGCTGGGCGCATTGGGGGTCTTCCCCACGTCATTGGGGCTTGCCAGTTTAGTGGGGGACTCCTGGACCGGATTGCAGCTCTCCGTGGTGGGGGGTGACCAACCGACGGGCGTGTGGCTGCCTATGGCGGGGCTGGCGGCGGTCGTTTTGTGCAGCTTGCTGGCCTATGGATTCTCGCGACTGGGCGCCGCGCAGCGGCGGGCGGTGGGGATCTGGCACTGCGGGGCATTGATCGACGGCGCGGAGATGCGTTACCTGGTGGTGGAGCCGAAGAGCGATCCGGCGACGGCTGATTTCGAGGCGCGATATCAGGCGCACGGGCTGTACGGCGCGTTCAAGGAGGCGTTCAAGGGAATCTACCCGACGGTGCAAGTGCCGAGGATGGCGTATCCGAGGCGTCTCATGAGCATATTCGATGCCGACACTTGGCTCTTCCAGCCGCTGGCGGGGGCAGGGGATTGGTTGACGAGAAGGTTCAGCCGTACGCACTCGGGGGTTCCGCAATTATACTTGATCTGGCAGTTGATGGGATTGGCAGTGGTGCTTGTCGTGCTGTTCCTGTGGATGCGCTAGGGTGAGGGGAAGGGAGGATACGAGAATGACGTCGGCAGAGCTGATAGCTGGATTGCGGGAAAGATTCGGGAGCGGGATTGAGAGCGTGCAGGAGCCGGTGTCGGGTAAGGTGCTCCTGGCCGTGACTCCGGAGTCGATCGCGCCGATGGCAAAGGCGCTGTATCAGGATTACAAGGCGCGTTTCGTGATCACCGCGGGCATCGATTCGCGGGAGGAGCGGGACTGCTTCGATGTAGACCATATCTTCTCTCTGGATAAGGACCATATATTCGTGATCCTGCGCGCGAGCGCGCAGTCGGAGAATCCGTCGGTGACGTCGATTACGCCGGAGGTGCCGGCGGCCGGGTGGGCGGAGCGGGAACTGCAGGATATGGTCGGCGTGAAGGCAGAGGGTCTCCCCGATGCGCGGCGCCTGGTGCTGTCGGACGACTGGCCGGAGGGTCTGTATCCGCTGCGAAAGGATCTGAAGTACGGGGATTGGCCGCCCGTCACCGAGCAGGGGGAGGCCACCTATCCCTTCAAGCAGGCTCCGGAGGGGACGTCTACGGTGGTAGTGGGTCCGTTCTTCCCGGTTTTGGAAGAGCCGGAGCAGCTGCGGCTGTTCGTGGACGGGGAGCGGGTTGTGGATTGCGATTACCGAGGCTTCTACAACCACCGCGGGATCGAGAAGATGGGGGACAGCGTCCTTACGTACAACAAGATTCCCTTCGTGGCGGAGCGGATCTGCGGGATTTGCGGGTTCATCCATTCGAGCTGCTATGCGGAGACTGCGGAAGAGGCGATGGGCATCAAGGCCCCGCCTCGGGCGCGCTACCTCCGTTCGCTGCTGCTGGAGATAGAGCGCATTCACTCGCACATGCTGTGGCTGGGGATTGCCGGCCACATCATCGGCTTCGACACGGTGTTGATGCAAACGTGGCGGATGCGCGAGCCCATTATGTGGTTGTGCGAGAAGATCACGGGCAATCGGAAGACCTACGGGATGAACCTAGTTGGCGGCGTTAGACGGGACATTCCGGTCGACCTTCACCCTGAGATTCTGAGTGTGATCGATAAGATCGAGCAGGAATGGCTGGCTGTGATCGACGCGGTGCAGGGCGACACCACGCTGAGGGCTCGCCTGAGCGGAGTGGGTGTGTTGCCGGAGGAGAAGGCGAAGGAGTTGGCGGTGGTCGGGCCCACGGCACGCGGCTCGAACTGGGACATCGACGCTAGGGTGGATCACCCCTACGCGGCCTACGACGAGATCCCGACCAACGTTATCACGCACGATGGCTGTGATAACTGGGCTCGGGTGGTGGTGCGACTGGAAGAGACAGTGGAGGCCATCCGTTGGATTCGGGAGGGGCTGAAGCAGATGCCGGGCGGGCCGATCATGGCCGAGATACCGGCGGAGATCCCCGCCGGTCAATGGGGGGTCAGCACGGTGGAGGCGCCGAGAGGTGAGGCGATTCACTACGTGTTGACCGGAGGCGATAACAGGCCGGCGCGGTGGCGGGTGCGCGCGCCGACCTATCAGAATCTCCAGGCGCTGCCGTACATGATTAAAGATGAGACGATAGCGGATGTGCCGATTACACTGGGAAGCATGGATCCGTGTTTCTCCTGTACAGATCGGGTTGAAGTTGTGAACATGCGCTCCGGCGAGACGCAGGCGCTGAGCTACGAGCAGTTGCTGAGGCGCTCGCGCGAGGCCACGGACCGTCTACGAGGCGGCTAGGGAGGCAGAGCATGGCGCGGACAATAGGGGAGATTGCGCTCAGCCTGATCTTGCTGGTGGGACTGGCTCCACTGGCCGAGGGGTTGTTGCGCAAGCTGAAGGCGATAATCCACTCGCGCCAAGGACCTCCCATCATTCAGCCGTACCTCGATTTGGCCAAGCTGCTGGTGAAGGAGGACTTGGCGCCGACTACTAGTTGGGTCTGGCGCATGGCGCCGTCCCTTTGTTTGGGCGCGACGATGGTGGTGGCGATGCTGACGCCGATCGGCGGCCCGCCGCCGTTCGGGTTCGCGGGCGACATCATCGTGTTCATCTACTTCGCCACGCTGGCGGCGGTGGCGATCATCCTCGGCGCCTTCGCCTCGGGCAACCCCTATGCCTACGTCGGGGGCAGTCGCGAGATGATGATGATGCTGAGCGTGGAGCCGGTGATGGTCATCGCGCTGGCGGCGGGAGTCATCAAGGCCCAGGCGCTGACCTTCGACGGTCTGCTGTCGAGCCCGGCGACCAGCGCCCCCTCGATTTCGATGGCGGTGGCGGGGTTTGCCTTTCTGCTGGCGCTTCAGGCGCAGGTGGGGAAGCTGCCGTTCGACATTGCAGAGGCCGACCA
>CAZWRO010000004.1:6799-30887 GCA_964635365.1 uncultured bacterium
GGTAGGGTGGAAGTCGACGCCGAGAAGTGTGTTGGCTGCGGCGGGTGCGCCGAGGTGTGTCCTCCGCGCTGCATTGAGGTGACGGACGTCAGCCCGGAGAAGCGGCGGTTGGAGTTTTTTCTGGAGCGGTGCACGTACTGCGAGCGATGTGCCGAGGTGTGCCCGGAGCAGGCCATCACAGTGACCAAGGAGTTCGAGACCGCGACGAATGACCGAGAGGACTTGCACATGCGGGTCGAGGTCTTCATGAGCACTTGCCGTCGGTGCGGACGATGCTACGATCCTCCGACTCCGCTGGATCGCTTGATGGTTACCGGGATGCGGCCGGCGGAAGGTGAGAGGGAGGGGACGGATGTACGACGCGAAGCTGATTGAGACACTCAGCCTGATCATGATCATCACGTCGGTGGCTGCGGTGGAGAGCTACCATCTCAGGCGGGCGGCGACGGCCTACTGCGTGCAGGCTCTACTCGTATGTGGTCTCATTCTGGCCTTCGCGGCCGGCAACCCAGCTTTGTACGTGTGGGCCGCGGTGGCGCTGGTGACAAAGGCTATCATCACCCCTTGGCTGTTGCTGCGTGCCATCGGCAAGACGGGTGACGTGGAGGCCAAGGCTATCATCGGTTTCGGGCCTTCGGTGCTTCTGGCGTCGGGCCTGTTGATCGCTTGCTATACCTTGACGCACAGGTATGTGCATTTCCTGGCGCCCACGCCGGAGGCGGCGCAGGGAGTATTTCGGACGAACCTTGCCGTAAGCATGACGGTTT
This sequence comes from uncultured bacterium, assembly GCA_964635365.1. GTDB lineage: Bacteria > Armatimonadota > Hebobacteria > Hebobacterales > Hebobacteraceae > CAZWRO01. Next base: position 7,567 of record CAZWRO010000004.1, read on the forward strand.
TTGCGCTGGGGCTCTACGCGATTCTGTCCCGGCGGGATGCGATCAAGACGGTTATTGGTCTCTGTCTGCTGGAGAACGCAATTCATCTGAGCTTGGTGAGTTTGGCACCTCATATGCGGGAGACGGCGCTGGTGGGAATTGCCACCGAGGTCGTGATAACGGTGGCGCTGTTGCTTTACGTGATCGTGGGGATACGCGAGCAGATCGGCACCACCGACACGTTCGAGTTGTCGGAGCTCCATTGGTAGGAGAGGGCGAGGCTGATGCATGAGAATGAGGTGCAGTCGCTGCTGCTGATTGCTATCTGCGTGATTCCGGCGGCTCTGGCGGTGATCACGTATCCGCTGGCTCGTCTGTTTCGACCGTTCGGTCCAGCGCTCAATATTTTTGGCGCCGGCGTGGTCACTGCACTGGCCATTCCCATCGCGATGCAGGCCGCCGGTGGGCAGGTTATGGTTGCTCTTGGGCGCGAGCTTCGCGTCGACGGGCTGTCAGCGCTTCTGGTGCTGGTGATCAGCGTGATCAGCCTGGCGGCGGCGATCTACGCTGTGCCCTACATGAGGCTCACGCCTTTGCTGGAGCGGGTACGCGACGCGGCGGGGCGGGACGTAACGGGGCGGCGACTGGCGACCTTCTATGCACTCTCCCAGGCCTTCTTGTTCTCGATGCTGTGGGCCTGCGTTACCAACAACATTGTGATGCTGTATGTGGCCGTGGAGGCAAGCACTATCGCCTCCGGGCTTCTGGTGGCGTTCTATTGGGATCGACGGTCGCTGGAGGCGGCCTATAAGTATCTGATGCTGCTGACGGTGGGGATCGCTTTTGCGCTGGTTGGATGCGTCCTGCTGTATGCCTCCGCGGCACCACATATGGGCGAGCAGGCGGGCGTGCGCGCGATGCTGATCAGCGATCTTCCCGGCGTGGCGGCTCAGATACCGCATGGCATAGCGCTGGTGATATTGAGCTTCGTGATTGTGGGGTTCGGGACCAAGGCCGGCATCGCGCCTTTCCACCCCTGGCTTCCGGATGCACACGCGGAGGCGCCGAGTCCGGTGAGCGCGCTGCTGTCGGGCGTAATGATTAAGATGGCGCTGTATGCGCTGGTGCGGGTGCTGTCGATCTTCTTCCCGTTGGCTGCCTATCACCCGGTGGCGATGTTTGTGATAGTGCTGAGCGCGTTTACGATGCTGCTGGGCGGGGTGATGTGTCTTGCGCAGGATGACCTGAAGAGGATGCTAGCCTACTCATCGGTAAGCCAGATCGGCTATATTGCTATGGGGCTCGGGCTGATAGGGATCGGATTCGATCAGACGGCCCGGTATCTGGGAGGCTATGGCAGTCTTTTCCACCTTTTGAACCACGCGCTTTCGAAGGGGCTGCTGTTCCTGGCCGTCGGCGCCATCATCTACAAGACTTCCGGCCTGCGGCGCATGAGCGACCTGAGGGGGATGGCGCGCCGGATGCCGGTCACAGCTGTATGCTTTTTCGTGGGGGCTTTTGCGATCTCCGGGATGCCGCCGTTCAATGGTTTCTGGAGCAAGTTGACTCTCTATCTGGCGGCGGCAAGAGCCGATCTGTGGTGGGCGCTCGGAATTGCCATTGGCACGAGCTTGCTGACGCTGATCGCGTTTGTCCGTGCCGGGTATCTTGTGTTCTGGAGCGATGCCGATACCGAGGTCGGGGAAGACGAACGGGAGGATGCTCCGGCTGCGATGTTGATTCCGATGGGCGTGCTGGCGGCGCTCTGTGTGGCGATAGGGTTGTTCCCACAGATCGTCTATCCGCTGCTGGACCCGGCCGTTAAGGTGCTGGTGCACATCCCCTGAGGAGTATGCGGAGGAGGCCGATGGCAGTTAAGGACTTTCTGCAGAAGCTGTTCCCGAAGTCACTTTGGGTATATCACCTCAACACCGGGGCCTGCAACGGCTGCGATATCGAGGTGATAGATGTCTTGACGCCTTACTACGATGCCGAGCGGTTCGGGATCAAGCTGGTGGGATCACCGCGGCATGCGGACGTGCTCCTGGTCAGCGGACCGGTCACGCGCCAGGTCCTACCGGCGGTTAGGCGGGCGTACGAAGCCGTGCCGGCCCCGAAACTCGTGTTCGCGATTGGGTCCTGCGCCTGCGGAGGGGGGATGTGGCACGACAGCTACAACATAATTGGGGGCACCGAAAAGGTGATGCCTGTCGATTTCTACATCCCGGGGTGCCCGCCGCGACCAGAAGCGATCTTGTACGGGGTGGCCGTTGCTCTGGGACTGGCCCCCAAGAAGGCGGCGCCGGTCTACAGCCGGCAGAAGTTCTTGGACCTGGTGGAGAAGCAGTCGGGGGAGACTCTGGCGGCCGGTCTTCCTGAGGCCAAGGAATCCTAGAGCAGAACAGCTTTGAAGAAACCTAATAGGTAGGGGAAGCCGAGGAAGGAACCTACCTCTCTGTTCGAGAATCCTCGTCATGGCTATGGCAGCCTGGGCGAGGATATCTTTTGTCTGTGGCCTGTTGGGTCTCTCCGCGCTCCAGTTCAGCGTTGGCCCCGGAACTGCCGCCGAGCTGACTGCTGACCGCGCGTGGGCCCGCGATCAAGTTGTGGTCCCCGTCTCGCCGGGCCTGTCCGCCCCGTCTTCCCGTTCCCACGTCGTATCGGTCGAGTCGAAGGTGGTGCTGGCAGCACCGAACGATCCCGCTTACACCGACCTGATGGGTGAGCTTCACGTCCAGTGGCCCGCCCATGCGCTGAATCTCGTCGAGGCCTGGGGCTACTATCCTGGTTGGTACTTCGAGGCCTCGGGCCGTCCGCAAGAGGCGCCGATTGTGGCGGTCATCGACACGGGCGTGGACTCCAGCCACGCGGACTTCATGAATCCCGGCGCGACCAGCAGCGCGGCCTGTGACGGGGGGCAACTCATGCTATCGGCCGCGCGAAGTTTCCTTGTTGGAGATCCTGACCAGTACCAGGACGGCGCGGTGGATGAACACGGGCATGGGACGCATCTGGCGGGGCTGATTGCGGCCGGTGCGAACAACGGAGTCACGGAGGAGGGCGGCGTCGCGGGGCTGGGATATCCGGTGCGGCTGCTCCCGATCAAAGTGGCCGGCGCCAACGGAGTCGCGATGAACGTCGATGTTGCGGCGGCAATAGTGTATGCGGCCGACCAAGGCGCGTTGGTGATTCTGCTCGGGGTGGCCTGCCCCACTTGGTCACAGGTGGTCCAGGATGCGGTGGACTATGCGTGGGAGCGGGGCTGCTTTTTGGTGGCGCCGGCTGGTGTCGAGCCGGAGGAACAGCACATGTTTCCGGCGGCCTGTCCTCATGTGTTCGGTGTCGGATCTGTTGCGTCTGACCTGGCATTGGCCGGCTATTCGCCGGCGGGAGATGAGGTTGCGCTTGTGGGGCCGGGGGGTGACGAGATGATAGGGGTGTACTCGACGCTGCCGACCTATGCTTGTACGCTCAGGAGCCAGCCTGTCGGAGCTGATTACGGATGGCTGTGCGGCACGTCGCAGGCCGCGGCGCACGTGGCGGCGGCGGCCGGATTGTATGCTGGGCTGGATGCTGGATCTCAGAGCGGTGAGCGTGACGGGGCCAGGATCTGGCAGGCGCTGCAGCGCAGTGCCACCGCGGTGGAAGGCGCCACCGAAGGGACGTGGGACGAATTCCGTGGATACGGCTTGGTGTCGCCATCCGGGGTTCTCAAGGGGGAAGCGACAGAAGGCGCCGGGGGAATCGTTGGAAGGGTGTTAGCGTCGGGCACCGCGGCTGTGGGAGCCACGGTGACGGCCTACCCGGAGGGGGGAGGCACACCGGTGACAGCGGTGGCAAGGCGGCCAGCCGCAGCCTACCGCCTGGAAAATGTTCCCACTGGCACCTATCTAGTGAGGGCGGAGACGGAGGACTACACGGGCGAGTGGGAAGGGGTGGTGGTCGCGGGGCACTGCGATGTGCCGGGTGTGGATTTCCGACTTGCCGACCCTCCGGCGGGAGCGACGCTGATTGCGGCCGAGATCCCGGCGGCGGCCGTGCGCGGGGAGCGGTTGGAGGTATTGGTGAGGCTAGCGAATACGGGGGATTCGTCATGGCAACGCGCCGACGGGTACAGGCTGAGGCAGACCGCATGTGACAACCCGCTCTGCGTTGACCCCGCGGAGATGGACCTGGAGCCGGGTGAAATCGTGGCACCGGGGCAGTCGCGGACCTTCGTGGCCTCGTTGCCCGTTCGCGACACCTGCGGCTTCTATGAGACAGCCTGGCAGATGTGCCAGCAGGGCGGCGCAGGTAGATTCGGGGAGGTTGCCGTGGGAACCGTGAGCGTCACCTCCTTTTTGGACGTCCCTGCGGATCATTGGGCGCTGGCGGCCATTGAGGCAGCGAAGGCCGCTGGATTGGTGTCGGGGTATGATGGACATCTGTATCATCCGGAGTGGCTCGTGTCCCGCGACCAGATGGCCGTCTACTTGGCAAGGGCCCTGGCCGGCGGGGACGCTCTGGTGCCGGCGGGGCCGGCTGCCTCGACTTTCGAGGATGTGTCGCCGGGACACTGGGCCTATAAGTACGTCGAGTATGTGCACGAGCGGGAGGTCGCGCAAGGATACTTGAACGGCCTCTACCATCCGGAGTACGTGCTCGACCGCGCGCAGATGGCGGTTTTCATTGCACGGGCAATGGGGGGAGGAGAAGGGGGGCTGGAAGGCTATGTGCCACCGGCGAGGCCGAGCTTTTCGGATGTGCCGCCGGACTCGTGGGCCTACAAGCACGTGGAGTACATCAAGGGAAGCGGCGTGGTCGCAGGGTATCCGGATGGCTTGTACCATCCCGAGTACGAGTGCTCGCGGGATCAGATCGCGGTGTACATCGCAAACGCCTTCGGGATGGAGTGAGTTCCCGCGGCGGCCGGCGGCGAAGCGGATGCGCAGATAGGAGGTGGGCAGCGAGACCCGGGGTGCGCTACTCGGTTTCCTCCATCGCGCGCCGAATCATCTCTTTTCGGAGTCGCTCGATTTCATCGTCGTTACCGGCGGCAAGTGCGGCGTCGAGCTGCTCTTCCAGCGAGGTCGGGAGATCGGCCTCCCGTGCCAGAAGTTCAGCCAGCGCGGCGAGATGTTCGAGCATCTGTGAGCACATGGACTGCTGATCTTCTTGGCTCTGTGTATAGCGGTCGGCGTGGCGCTCCTCGAACTGCTTGATGCTGCGTTGGGCACGGTAGAGCTCGGTGGCCGCGTGCTCTGCGTTGCCCTGCTCAATGTCCCACAGCGCCTGGGCGGTGGCGCGGTCCCGCTCGATCCAGGGCCACCATCTGAGGTAGCTCCATTTGGCCTCCTCGGCGGCGTCCGACTGGTCTATCAGGTTCCAGATGCCGAGGTTGTGCTCCGCGTCCTCGCGCGCCTGTAGGTAGTCCCCGAGCAGGAAGGCGAAGTTTCTGCGGACGTAGTACTGCCAGGACTCGTCTCGCAGCGCGGACTGCTCCTCGTCGCTCAGGCTGACCGGTTCGTCGCGACGGGAGGTGAGGTGGAAGTCGAGGAGGGATTCCCGGCCATAGGGGCGTTCGCCGTCCGGGCGGCCGTGGACTTCGTATTCCTGATTAATCAGGGCCTGGCCCTGCATCTCTCCCGTGGCGGAGAGTATGGTGCAGCCTTCGATGAACGCAATGCGCTCACGCGCGAATCTTTCGACTCTGCCTATCAGGAGGTAGCGCGGGTCGCGGTAGAGGCGCTGGAGGTAGGTATGAACAGTGGAGGGTAGCCCTTCGATCTCTTGGTCGTCGGCTTCGTGCATCACATCTCTCCCATCTGCGACGCCCACCCCCACCACAGAGCGTCGGCATCGCAGAATACGAGCCAGGTGCTCAGTGGGCCAGTTCGGCAGCCCGGCCTCGGGCTCCTGCGCCTTGACCCGGCCATATCCAGATGCTATTGTCTGTGAACTTCGTTGTCCCGGAGATTTTGCTCATGATCCGTTCCTTGCGTGTTGGCCTGCTCTTACTCGCACTTATCCTTCTGGTGGCGCACCCTTGCCTGTCGCAGAGCAGGGCGGATATGTACCCGCTTGACGAAGTGCGCGTGGGTCAGCGCGCGGTGGCCAAGTCTGTGTTCCGCGGGACGCGGATCGAGTCGTTTCATGTGGAGATCATCGGGGTTCTGCGCAAGTTCGACGGCACTCGGAGCTTGATACTTGGCCGCGTGCTGGATGGGCCGGTGGTGGCGAGGAACAGCGGGGTGATAGGCGGCATGAGCGGGAGCCCAGTTTACATTGACGGGCGCCTGGCGGGAGCGATAGCTCTAACCTGGCCGTGGAGCAGGGAGCCGATAGCGGGGATCACGCCGATCGAGGATATGCTGGCCGCGTGGCAGACCGCACCTTCGGACGGGAGCCAACCGGCGGCGGCCTCCGGGGGGGCGCTCATCTCTCCACTGCGGGTGGAGGATACGGTCATTCGACGGCTGAACGTGGCTCCGACTCCCCCGGTGGAGCCAGACCCACCCGGAGTGATGACACTCGTGCCGTTGGGCGGGTTCATGCAGGTGTCGGGGTTCAACCGCCGAGGTCTGGAGCGTGTTGCCGAACTGCTGTCCCCTTACGGGCTGCACGTGGTGCAGGGGCCGGGCGGAACTGAAGATCAATTGACTCCCGCGCTGGTGCCGGGTGCGGCGCTCGGAGCGCAGTTGGTCCGGGGCGATTTCGATATGACCGCGCTGGGCACCGTGACCCTGGTGGAAGGCGACCGCGTGCTGGGTTTCGGGCACCCGCTCTTCGAGCTCGGAGCGATCGATGTGCCGATGACCGGGGGTTATGTACACGACATACTGCCGAGTCTGCAGTTCTCGAACAAGATCATGTCGGCCACGCAGGTGGTGGGCCGGATCTACCGAGATCACCAGTGCGCCATCGCCGGCGTGCGCGGCGAGCAGGCGGATATGCTTCCGGTGACCATAGAAGTGACGGATCGCGATAGCGCTCGGTCGCGCACATTCGAGATCGAGGTGGCACGAATACGTCGGCTATTGCCGTCTCTGGTTGCGACCTCGGTGGTGACGGCGGTCGATGAGACGCGCGGGAGGGTCAACCGCGGCACCGCGCGCTTCAGCATGGATATTGAGCTTGAGGGACGTCCCGCTCTGCATCGCGAGGACGCGGGATATAGCGAGGGCGACGCCGCCCTGGCGACGCTGTCTTTGGTGCTCGGGCCCCTGGCGCTGTTCACCGACAACCAGTTCGGTGAAGTTAGGATGAATGACGTAAGGATTCACTTGGAGACCGAGGACGCGCGGGAGACAGCCGCTATCGAGCGGGTGACCGTGGCGCAATCGCGGATTGAAGCGGGCGATGAAGTGACCTTGAATGTGAGGGTCCGGCCTTATGGGAGAAGCTCGGCGGAGGTGCCGGTGCAGCTCTCGCTGCCGCCCGACCTGCCAACAGGACAGGTGCGCGTGGTTGTGAGCGGGGGGGCCAGCGCCGACGAGGCACGCCAGGCGATCGGCGCGCCCAGGCCGCGCCCGATCTCGTTGGATCAGTTGGTGGACCGCTATGTGTCCGGGGATGGAGCATCGGATCTGATCGTCCAGGCGCGGCTGCCGCGGGCCGGGGTGTCGCTGCTGGGCGCGGAGCTTCCTCGGCTGCCAGTGGCGGCACAGCAGGCGCTTCGGGCGGTCAACCCAACTGATCTGCGTCCTGCGCCCTCGGTGCTTAAGGCCATCGTCCCCACGGAGTGGGTGCTGACGGGGCGGCAGCTGGTGACGCTGCAGGTTGAGAGTCCGGTTGCCGCCGGGGCGCCGGCCAGGCCGGAGGCGCCACCCGCGGAAGGACCACCAGAGCAACCGGAGCCGGGAGAGAACGAGGCCGGTTCGCACGGTGGAAGAGGTGACGCGGTCGAGGTGCGAGGCGCGGAGTTGTTGCCGGCGGTAATCGAGCTGGCCGGCGGGAACAACAGCCGGGGACGCGGGGGGCAGGCAGCGGAGGAAGAGGGTCCGGAGCCGCCCACGCGAGCGCCCGAAGTCTGGGTGCATCAAACGAGGTCTGACTTCGCCGGGGCCGAGACGGACAACGTGGCGGTCGATGTTGACGGCGGGCTGTCGCTTTCGTTGTCTCAGGCCGAACTGGCGCGACTGCCGGCAGACGTGATATGGAGCGTCGCGGTGCACGACGGTGAAGTCTATGTTGGCACCGGCTGCAACGGTCTAGTTTACAGACTGTCGGATGGCGGGGAGCCGGTGGAGTTTTTCGCCACCGGGGAGATGAACGTGCACGCGCTGGCCTTCGACAGCGAAGGCAACCTGTATGCGGCCACCTCGCCGGAGGGGAGGCTGTTTCGCATTGCGCCGGACGGAACCGGGCGACTGGTGTCCGACTCCGAGAGCGCCTATCTCTGGTGTCTCGTGATTGGCCCGGAGGAAACGGTCTATGCCGGCGGAGGCGCTCCGGCAAGGATCTACGCGGTCCGCCCTGACGGTGAGTCGGAAGTGTTGGCGGAGCTTCCGGCGGCCAACGTTCTCTCCTTGGTCCGGGGGAGTGCGGGCGAGCTATTCGCGGGCACATCTGAGGCCGCTGTGATTTATCGGGCTGAGGCTGATCGGACTGTGAGAGCGCTGTGTCAACTTTCGGGCACTTCAGTCGACGCTTTGGTCATCGATGAAGACGGCGATCTGTATGCCGCGGCTTCGCCCGGGGGGAACGTCTACAAAATCCCAAGTGACGGTCTGGCCGATCTGTACTGCGAGACGGATCAGCAGGTAATCCACGGGCTGGGCGCCATTTCGGGCGGAGATCTGATTGTCGCAACGGGACCGGAGGGAATCTTGGTGCGCGCGGCGGCCGCGGGGGAACCGGAAGCGATCTTTCGTCCGGAAGCGGGGATTGCGACGGCCCTTGTCGTGAGCGATGGCGCGGTGTATGTGGGGAGCTCGGGGCCGTCCGTGCTGCGCAGATTTGGGCCGGGGCAGGCGGCTGTGGGGTCGGTTGAGTCGACGGTCCTCGATGCGGGGAGGCCGGCGCGCTGGGGGAGGGCGAACTTGACGGCCAGCGTCCCGGAGGGAGCCGAGGTGCGGGTCGAAACGCGGTCGGGTAACTCGCCGGACGCGGAAGACCACTGGAGTAGTTGGTCCCCCGTGATGCAGGAGGTAATAACCAGCCCGCCGTCGCGGTATCTTCAGTACAGGCTGCGCATCGCCGCTTCCGTGACGGGGGTGACTCCGACGGTGCAGCAGGTGCGGATCTCTTATCGCTCTCAGAATCGTCCTCCGGCGTGCTCGTTGAGGGCCCCGGAGGCGGGAGATCGAATTTCCGGGACGGTTGACATGACGTGGCAGGCCCGGGACCCCGATAGGGATACTCTAAGCTATCAGGCTGCGGTTTCTACTGACCTTGCGGAAAGCTGGGAGGAGCTGAAGGCGGGTCTCACGGAAACCACCTATGAGTGGGATACGACCGAGAGAGACGATGGCCGCTACGTGGTTCGGATCACGGCCAGCGATGTCCGCAGCGTGCCGGAGGATCCTCGCACGGCCAAGGATACGGTGATCGTCTGGGTGGATAACACGGCTCCACAGGTCATGCTGTTCAGGACATCGGTTTCTGTGGGGGAGGATCGACGGGTGCAAGCGACGGGCATGGCAAGCGATGCGACTTCGCCGATTCGCAGCGTGGAGTACCGGGTGGATGAGGGGGAGTGGAGTTCTCTGCCGCTGCCCGCCATAGAGGCTTCGCTGACGGACTTCTCCGTGGCTACCGACGCCCTTGCGGTCGGCGAGCACACGCTCGAGGTGAGGGCGTTCGACGGCGCCGGGAACCTGGCGACCGACAGCGTGCAGGTTACCGTCGCAGAGGGCACGTCGGAGTCTGGCGTGCAGGCCACAGGGGAGGAAGTGCGGGAGCCTTAGGTCGCCAGCATGTCGGCGCTAGTGACGCCGCCCGCGGCGTCGAGATCGGAAGCCGCGGAAGGGTCGCGCGAACCAAGGTGGGTTGGGGGATGGCGTGGGTGACGAGCTGGTGAGGCGCACGTAGATATGCTGAGCCGTCTCACGATCTACGGCTATCTGGCTCTGCCCAAGGTCGAAGACGAAAGAGGGGAAGCGCTGCCGGAGCACGACGGGCGTACCCGGAACGGCCCCCAGGGAGAGCAACCGCTGTAGGATGTCGCGGCGCGGGGTCTGGAGATAGGCGATGACGCCGGTCTCGCCGGGCTTGAGATCCGCGAGGGATGAAACCACTGTCTGGGCGGCACGGGCACCCGCGCGGCAGCAGTCTCCCGGGGGGATGGGACTTCCGTGGGGGCAGAAGCGGGGATGGCCGAGCAGGGTGCAAACTTGGTCGTCGAGGCCCTTTCTGAGCAGGTGTTCGAACTTGCAGGCCGTCTCCGTGGCGAGGTTGTCGCTGACGTTGAGAACATCAACGAGGAGGCGTTCTGCAAGGCGCTCCCGCCGCAGCACCGAAGCGGCCTGTCGCGTTCCGGCGGCCGTAAGCGAGAAGCCCTCCGACTCTTGCTCGACCAGGCCGGCCTCCAGCAAGTCGCGCACAGTCTGACCGTCGGGCGAAGCATCGACGCCGTCTGGTGGAACCCACTTGTCGAGTTGCTCTTCCTCGGCCACGGCGAGGCTGGCGAGTAATTCCTCGGAGGCTTCGGTCAGCTCTATTTCGGGCATCAGATTTGCACCTCTAGTGCGGTCAGGATGAGATTCAGCAGCGCGCCCACTCCGAAGGCGAATGGCAGGATGAACCCGGCCACGGCCAGCGCAGTGCGGAGACCTCGCTCCTTCTGCATCACCAGGAATTGAGCGACACAGGGGATGAATAGCGTGATCGTCACCATGGCGACCACGAGCGGAACGCCGGATACGGCGCCGGCTGAATGGACGTCGAAGAGTCGGGCCGCGCCGTAATCGCGACGGAAGAAGCCGAAGAGAAAGGCATCGGCCGCAGCCTGGGGCAACCCGATGGCGGCCACCAGGGGGCGGAAAACGGAGAGGACCAGCTCGAAGATATGGGTGAGCTGACCGAGCCAGATCAAGACGCTGGCGAGCAGGAAGAGCGGGATGACTTCGATTGAGTACCACCGCAGCCTCGAAAAGGTCTTGACGGCGACGTTGCGCAGCGAAGGCGGTCGCAGGGGGGGCACCTCGACGTAGAAGCGAGCCGCCTCTCCCGGGAGAAGGCGAGCCGCCAGGAAGCCCGAGAGCAGGAACACCATTATTAGGACGCCGGCCCAGATGGCGAGGCCCAATGGATGCAGGGAGAGGAGTCCGAGGATGACGCCGAGCTGGGCCGAGCACGGGATCGCGAGAGCAAGCAGGAAAGTAGCGATCAATCTCTCTCGCCGCGTTTCCAACACTCGCGTAACCAGGGTGGCCATGGTGCCACATCCGAGCCCCAGGACGAGCGGGATGACGGCGCGACCGGAGAGACCTATGCGCTTGAACAGTCGATCGACGAGGAGTGCCAGGCGCGGGAGGTAGCCGCTGTCCTCAAGCACGGCGAAGGTCAGGAAGAAGGCGCCGACTAGAGGCAGCACGATGGCGAAGGCATAGCGCAGCCCCAGGGTGATGACGCCGAACTCACCGACGAACAGCGACGACCAGGTGGGATAGGGTAGCAGGTGCTCAACCCACGCGGTGAGGACCGGATTGATCCTCTCCCCGAATAGCTTCGCGTCGAGGAAGTCGACGAGTATTCCGGCCCCCAGTCGGCCAACGATCAGATAGAGACCGACGTAGAGGACGGCGATCAAGAGGGGGATGCCGGCAAGCGGATGCATTGCCATCCGCCCCAGCACTTCCATGAAAGTCGCGCGCACCGGGCGCGGGCGCGCGACGACGACCTCATCTGCGAGGCGGTCGGCCGCTTTCTGTCGGGCGACAGCAATCGGGAATATAAGGGGCTGAAGGTACTGGGCCTCCGCGTCGGAGACGGCCTTCTCGATCTCCGGGATCGAGTCGGGATCGGTTTGCAGCACACGCTCCCAGATTCCGGCCTCGCGCTGAAGTAATTGAAGCGCCAGGGCCCGCGCCGAGATTGCGTATTCCCCACGCAAGGTCGTCGTGATTCGTTCGATCGTCGACTCAATGGGCGGCGGATATTCGACGGAGAAGTCGGATACAGACGGCAACGAGTCCGAGATCAACACGCGCAGTCGGTCCATGCCGAGGCCGACGGCAGCCGCGGTGGCGACGACGGAGAGGCTGAGGCGGCGGGCCAAGGCGCCTAAGTCGACTTGCATGCCGGCCCGCGTGGCTTCGTCGATGATGTTCATGTCCAGGACTATGGGGAGTCCGGCCTCGATGAGCTGGAAGGTGAGCGGGAGCATGCGACGGAGGTTCTTCGCATCGACGACGTGGACGAGCAGGTCGGGCGGGTCGTCCAGCAGGAGGTCTCTAGCGACGCTCTCGTCCTGGGACAACGGGGTGAGGGAGTAGGTGCCGGGACTGTCCAGTACTTCGAGCAGAACGTGGCCTATGCGAGAGTGGCCACGGGCGACTTCGACGGTCGTGCCAGGGTAATTCGACACCACGGCATAGGAGCCGGTGAGCTGGTTGAAGATAACGCTCTTGCCGACGTTCGGCGACCCGAAGAGGACCAACTTTCGGGCGGTGGTGGGCCCGGCGAGGGCGCAGCTATCGCAATCACAGCCGAGCGCCCCGCTCAGGAGTCGACGGAAGAAGTGCAGTGCTCGCAAGATCACGCTAGCCTGTCCCTCGAACGGGCCGCACCCGAATCGCGGCGGCGGGCGCCGCACCAAGTGCGTGAGCCTGTCCGCCGACATCAACGACCAGCACCTCTCCGATGGATTCTCGCAGCTTTACCTTGACGCGACGACCGGGCAGCAGCTTACGCTCCGATAGGTAGCGCACCATGTCCGACGACTCGTCGTCGAGGCGAACGATGGTGAAGGTTCGGCCCGGTGGGGCTTCGGCCAGGGAAATAGTGTGATCATCGACGGAGACGTCAATGGGGTGACCGTGAGGGCAAGCCTCCGGCCGGCCAAGGGTTTGGGCGATGCGATGCTCCAGCTCGGGCGATACCGCGTGCTCTATACGGCAGGCCTCGTCGTGAGCCTGCTCGAGGGGAAACCCGAGGAGGTCTGTGAGAAGCCGCTCGGCAAGTCGGTGTCGGCGGATCAATTCATGTGCCCGCAGCTGGCCTTTGGGGGTAAGCGATATGCGTCCGTAGCGGCGGTAGGTTATGAGTCTGAGGTCGGAAAGACGTCTGAGCATGCCGGTGACGGAGGCCGGCTTCACGTTGAGGTGTTTGGATAGGCGTGTGGTGGAAACACCCTCAGGGCTGTGCTGAAGTCGCTCGATGGCTTCCAGGTACTCTTCCGCGCTGTCCGACAGTGGCTTGGGGGATGGCATCGCGCGCTCCTTTAGCCAGTACGACGTAGAATATTAGCCTCGCCTAACATTATACCACAACGGAAGCAGAGTCAAGCAGCCCGGGCGCAGCGATCTCGACAGGCGGCGAGACCTCTCGCGCGGGTCGGGCGGAAGCGTTCGGGGGGAAGTGATGCGGCACCCCGTGTGATACACGGGGTGCCGCTTCTTGTCGACCGTACTATCTTCGGTGCGGGAGGCTACCGTACTTCTATCGTCACAGGCTCTGCGGTGGCCTCGATCTCGGGGTTGTAGTAGCGGTAGACCCGGGAGCTCGGCGTGGCGGCCCTCATGGGGAAGTTCGCCCGGAGCCGATAGGAGATGTCCAAGGGTTCTCGGGAAGCCAGGCGGTCGAGATAGATGATGATCTGGCGAGCCGCAATGGTGTACTTCTGGATGGTGCCTTCGTCCACCAGGCTCTGGAGGTCCTCGGCCAGCACCTGGAATCCGGGCGGGACGCCGAGATCGATCACGACCATGTTGCAGTCCCGCGGATCCTGGTTGACGACCCGGACGGAGGCGGTGACGATATCGTCAGTGGAAAGGGTCGTGCGGTCGTAGTCGACATCGATGGTCAGCAGCTCCTGGGCCGGCGGCCGGACCATCTCCCACGGGAGGTAGTACTTGGCGACGATTTGGTAGAGCGCGCTGCCCTCGCCGGTGATTGCGACGCGGACGTCGTTGGCGCCCGCGCGCACCAGCTCTCGAGCGTCGACTTGGCGCACCACGTCGTAGTCGTCCTGAGTGATGCGGAAGGAGCCAGCCTGCTCGCCGTTAACCTCGACGGTGACCGTGGCATCGATCTGCTCGGTCGCGCGATGGAGCGAAAGGAGCAGCGCCTTCAGGGACCACACCGTCGCCTGGGTGGTCTGCCAGGTCCCGAAGCTATCCTTGGAACGGATCAGATAGGTGATGGCCTTGTTGGTGAGGCCGACGTGGCGTTCGGACTTGACCAGCGCGTAGGTCGCCAGGGCCGTGGTTTCGAGGTCGGCCGAGCCGTCCTGCGCGGAGGTGAAGGTCGGCGCTTGAGCCTGCCAGTAGGCGGCGCTTTCGTCGGCGATCGCCAGGCCGGCAAGGGCGTCGACGACGCGGGTTGCGTTGGCGGAGTCCGGTGCGCCGCTGAGGTAGGCATTGGCGATCACGGCGAGGGTGTACGGGTCATCGACCTCGCGCCAGTGAGCGTCGAGGTAGCGGAGCCCGAGCGAGATTTCCTCTCCCTGGTAGCCGGATTCGGCCAGGGTCCAGGTGATGTAGGCCGTGACGCGCACGGTGTCGGTCTGACGGTTGATAACGCCTTCCGCGATGCCTCCTTCGTCACGCTCCCAGGAGCCGTCTTGTCTCTGCAGGCCAGCCAGCCAGCGCTGGGTGCGAGTGATGACGTTTTCGTCCACCTCGTGCACTCGGCTCATGTCCCGGAACAGCAAGAGCCCGTAGGCGGTGAGCACCTTGTGGGCCGGGGGCTGTCCGAACCAGGAGAAGCCGCCGCCGTCCACCTCGAAGGACAGGAGGCGTTGATAGCCGACGTTGATGTGCTGCTCGGCTTTCATTTGGATCTCGGGATTGGCCTGGTTGGTGGACCTGAAGTAGTCGAGCACCAGAACGTTAGGATAGGTGACGGAGCTGGTCTGCTCGAAGCAGCCGAACGGCATTCGCAGGAGCGAATCGAGGCCCTCAACGGCTTGGCTGAAGAGGCCCGGGTAGATCTTCACCAGGATGGTGGAGGCGTCCGGGATGGCCTGCTGCGGGAGGGTGACAGTCCGCTCCACGGTGCCTTCCAGGCGGTCGTTCCAGGTGTCTCGCTGTTCTTCGCCGTCGGGGAGCACCTCGATCTCGCGACGGATGGCATCGCTCAGCCGAGAGCCGCGGGCACGGACGGTGAGACGGTGAACGCCGATGCCGGTGGTCCGGAGGCGGTAGTAGACGACGCGGATGTCGGAGGCCGCGATGTCCAGCGACTTCTCGGCTTCGTCGTCTACGAGCTCGAACCAGGGCTGAGTCTCCAACGCCAGATTGATCGTCTGGGGTTCCGGAAGGTAGTTGTAGACGGCGATGGGGATAGAGACCTCGTCGTTCTGCGTGAGGGCGACGGGGAGGTCGATGTCGATGAAGAAGTCCTGGAAGACCCGAAGGCCAGAGCTGGTGCTACCGAGCTGGCCGCGCTGGGAGGAGGCCAGGGCGCTCAGGCGCCAGGTGGTGATCGAATCGGCCATGTCCACCGTCACGGTTGCCTCTCCGCGCTGGTCGGTGATGATGGCCGGATTGACGTACATGGTCTCGGGGAAGAACTGGCGCAAGCGGACTTGGGGTTGCCCTGGGGCTTCGGCGGACGCAGCTCCCTGGGCGACCTCTGATTCAGCCGCCGCCATGGGGGCGGCCACGCCTTTCTCCATGGCCATCATCGCGTCCAGGGCCACGACGCCTCCACCTCGGCCGAAGAAGCGGCCCACGAGTCCTTCGCGGGGCCAACGCGTGATGTTGCTAATGTCGTCGGAGGTCCGCCACTGGCCGTCGGGCCCGGCCGAATTTAGGGAGCACTCGGCCTGCCGCCATCGCACTCGGTAGGGATTGCCCCAGCGGTCGCGCAGGTCGTTGCGGTAGAGCAGCCCTTCTTCCACCAGCACTGAAATATCGGCCTCCGGCGACAGGTAGCGGTGGTGACGCGTATGGTACTGCTGGAGGGCGCGATTGATCTTCTCGGCGTCTCTGGCGATGTCCCTCACCCAGGATTCCATCGCCTGCGCGAGGCGCTCCTGGTAAGTATTGACGGTGAGGTTGAAGGGATCGCGAGGCTGCGCGGCGGCGAAGAGGACGGCTGCGGCCCGCTGGCGAGTTGCCTCCGCCTCCGCCGGCTCGGGGGCTTCGAAGGGCAGTCGTCCGCTGACTATGCCCTGGGGCGTGAAGCCGTGGATCTCGTAACGGGGGTGCAGGAGCTCACGCTCCAGAGCGAAGTACACTCGCTCCAGCCCGGGCTGCATCTCTTGGAGCGCGAAGACGCTTTCGTCAACGATGCTCACGCCGAGCACGGCGTGGACGGGGTTGCCTTGCTGATCGCGCACGGCGAAGGTCAGGCTGGCCGAATCGCCAGGTCGGTAGGTGTCTTGGTCGGGTCTGACCTCAACCAGGAGGTCGTTGGCCGGCTCCACGTAGAGAAGCCGGGTGCATCGGATGATGTTCTCGTCCGGCAGGATCTGATAGGCGTGTATCTCGAGCGTGCCGGACAGGTCGTGGGTCAGAGGGAGTTCGAAGTGCGCCCGCCCGTGGGAGATGTCAACGGTGCGGGTGAGCACGGTCTGGTTGTCGCGGATGACATCGACGTAAGTCGTGCCGGCCTGCTTGGTCGATATCACGTCGAACTGAACAGAGGTGCCGACGGGGGCGATGGAACGATCTCCGCGGAGAATCAGGGCCTGCGCGGCGGTATCGGTGGGCAGGTCGATATCGCGGCTGACGCGATGTCCGGCGCTATCCACGACGTCGACGTGCATTTGAACTCCGCCGCGCGGAGACGTGATGCGAGCGGCGAAGATGCCGGCCTGGTCGGTGGCGCCTTCGAGTACGGCCGGCGCCGCGGCTTCGCCGGCCGGCTGGGTGCTGACGGCGACGCGCGCACCGGCCGCGGGGTTTCCGTCCGGGGACGAGATGAGCAAGTAGACAATGTTCTCGATGTTCGGCTTGAGGTCACCGGACTCCGGGACGGCGGTGATGATGAGAGGAGCCGTGGCAACCGGAGCGGTGTGGACTATTCTCTCGGTGTGATCGGCGCGGTCGGTGACCTCCACGTCGAGCTTCACGAAGGCATTGCCCTGCTCCAACGGCTGTCCGACGAAGTAGGTCGGCAGGTCAGTCTCGAATCGGAAGCTCCCGCTCTCGTCCGTGCGGCCTCGGATCTCGGCCACCTCGTGGAAGGCGGTGTCGAAGGTCGAGACGGTGATCAATACCTCGGATTGGGAGGTTGGCTTGCCGAAGAAATAGTCAGCCTGGATCCTTCCGGTGAGTCGATCTCCCGGGAGGTAGTAGGGTCGTTCCGTGGTGAGATTCACGCGGAACTTGGGCAGCACGTAGCGCCTGACGTTGACCGTCCGCTCGGCGCGGCCGTCCTCCATCACGGCACGCACCGTGTAGGCTCCGAAGTTGATCTCGTCGGCGAGGATGAATTCGGCGGAGGCGACGCCAAAATCAGAGGTCTGAAGCTGCCGCTTGAAGACCTTGTTGCCCCTGGAGTCATCCACTTCCAGAGTGATCCCCGTGCCAGCGGCCGGCTGGAGGGAGGGCCGCTGCAGGGCCAGCGCGCGAAGGTGGATGGTCTGTCCCGGTTGGTAGAGGGGCTTGTCTGTAGTGAGCAAGATCTGCGCTTCGCGCGTGATGCTAATGGAGCGCTCAATGACGTCGATTCCCAGGGCCGAAACTACTCGCACGGAGAGGTCGTACGCTCCGGGCGGCAGCTCGGGGACTCTGAACGAAGCGTCCACTGTGCCGGCGTCCAGGGCGCCGGTGAACAAGCGCTGAGGCGCCATGCGCAGGTCGGGGTCGGTGGGCGAGAGGGTGACATGGACGGCCCCGCGAACCGGTTCCCCGGTCTCGTGATTGGTAACGATGATCCGCAGGGAGGCCGGGCCGCCGGCAAGCCATTGCGATTGGCCTCGGAGGACAGTCTGGAGGGGGGACAGGTCATCCGAAGAGCGGGAAGTGGCGGCAAGGGCAACCGACAACGCCACGCCGATCACGACAATCGCTAGCCACTTAGTCAAGAGACGACTGTTCTTGCTCACGGGAAATCTCTCCTTTGTGCGGCGGAAAGCAGGTGAATCGGACTTACCCCCTTTAGACAGCGGGTGAAGGCGGAATGTTCCGGGGGGAGGGGAGACAAGTGATGAGCGGCGGACGAATGTCCGCCGCTCGGGAGGTCATCATTGAGCCTGGGGCCTGTTCTAGTGGGCGCTGGCGATATGGATGACTCCGCCCTCGTATTGGAGGACGAGGTCTAGAATATCTCCGAGGAAGCGTAGAGGAACAACGGTGCGATCGCATCGCAGCGCGGCCGGAGCGCCCATTGCCACCGTCGCGCCATCCACGCCGGCCTGGTCGCTGCCGATGGTCACGGCTATGCTGTGTCCGCCGGCCGAGGCGGAGGCCTGCCGGGCTTCAGGCTCCCAGGTGACGCTGCCGCCAGCCTCTTCGATCACCGTCCGGAAGGGCACAATGGCGAGACCGTTTGCAATGGTGGTCGGGGCGTCCGCGCTCAACGGGTGGCCGTCGAAGTAGACCGGAACGGCCGGCACGACGAGGCGCTGGCCGGGGTGGATCGGATCGGATATAGACAGGTTGTTCGCCGCGGCCAGCGCGCCGGGCGATACGTGATATTCGGCGGCGATGCTCCAGAGACAGTCGCCGGAACGCACGGCGTAGCTGAGTTGCTGTGGGGCCGGCTCTGCGGCGACTCTGGAGGTCGGGGCCGGCTCGGCCGGTCGTGGCGGCAGAAGGGCGACTTGAATGGCGGAAGGTATGGAAGCCGAGGACGGCGCGGCGGGCTCCGCAGTCAGCGTTTGCGGTGCGTCGGCCGTGGCGGCAATGGTTATCGGTGACGCCGAGGCGACCGGCTCGGGTGAGAAAGCTGGCCCCGTTGCTGGATGAGTGGGCGCAGGGGAGGGCTCTCGATCGCCGACCGCGAGGGGTTCAACTTGAGTGATCGGGAGCGGCTCGGAGCTGGCGGGCAGGCTGCGTGCGGGGTCAGCCACCGTCGGCGCCGGGGGCGTGGCAACCGCGGTGGCCGCGGGAACGCCGGCCACCGGCTCCTCCACGGCCGTACTGGGAAGCATGGCGATCTGGATGGGGGCTACTCGGGAGCTGCGCTCCAGAGGCAACGGGGAAGGAGGACGAATTAGGTTGCCGCTTGGGCTCACGAAGGGAGCCGTTCCAGGAAGGGCCAGTTCGGGATCGGCTACTCTGACGGCCCGCGCTTCGGGCGCAAGGCTCTCGGTGTGCATGGGTGGAGGCAGGACCGGGCTGCCGGCTCGTGCCGGCGGCTGCATTGGCTCGGGGGTCGGGGTTGAACTGGCGGCGCGCATCGCCGTCGCCCCGCTCGGATTGTTGACGAGCACCTCTAGGGGTGAAGCCAGCGACTCGGCGCCTCCCGCAAGATGGGCTCTCGCCTGAACGCGATGCAGACCGTTGAGATAGCTCGTCGTGTCCCAGAAGTAGGTGTAGGGACGGACGTTGGACATCGCCTTGAAGGTGTCGTCCACGAGGAAGACCACGTACCTGACCAGGGAAGGTCGATCGGTTTCCACCTCGACGGGGGTGACGCCTGACACCGTCTGACCGGCCGTCGGAGAGGTCAGGCGAATGACCGGGCCGATTCCCTGCGGGGTGCGTTGCAGCCAGATCGACAGACTCGTTTCGGCGGCGCGCCCCTCGGTGTCCAGCGCGCGAACGGTCAGCTCATGCGCTCCATTCGCGCAGTAGGAGGCAGTCCAGGTGAGGGAGACGGATCCGCGCGTTTGCGGCGGATCTAGGTCGACCTCTTGCATCACGGCGCCATCGACTATCAGGAACAAGCGCTCGATGGCCGCATCGGTCGACGAGGAGTAGGAGGCGACTGTTTCGAGTGTGTTGGATACGACAGTAATGCCGGCCTGGGGAGCAGTAATGGTGACAACTGGGTCGGCCGTGGCTGCGGCGAGGGCGGTGACGAGAAGGAGGGTTGTCAGAATGACGACGAGAAACGCGGAGCCTTTCACGGCAGGCCACTCCTTTTTTGGGTCGTGTCCGGGGCCCTCGACGGGATCGGTTGGCGCCGGTTCGCGCCCCGATCCCACCCCGCTCTGGAAGCGCAGGAATGATAGCATGCGAGTTATGGTACGTCAAACGTTTCCTGGCCCAATGGGGCTGGATCGGGCCGTTTCCGCCATGCCCGAGGGGACCGGAAAACAGAGCGTCTGACAGGTGGCTTGGAGAGATGGCGGGGGCGCAAAAACGACTCGATTTGTTCACAACTCTTTCAGCATAGTTCGCTAGGATTTGGTAGCGGCGACGCAATTACGACAGAGGGCAAGAAAACGGTGAAGCAGGTGAAGCAAGTGACGCGATGGACGATTCTGTTGGTGGTGGTGGGGATGGCTATGCTGGTGGCGGGGTGCGGTCAGGGCACAGCCACTGAGAGTGCGGAGACGAGCACCATAGAGGCGCTGGTGCCATGTGGGCAGGTGGGTCCGTTCTCTGAGATCGTTCGGTTGTTCGAGGAGGAGCATCCAGATGTCACGGTTGAGTGGGTGCCCGAGAACATCGTCACCATTACGAGTAAGGTCATTGACGGTGTGGAGCAACCGGATGTCTTCCTGTCTATGGGTGACCTAGAAATGGATCAGGTCGACGAGGAAGGGCGCGTGGTCGAGGGTACGCGTACCCAGTATGCGGCGAACTCGCTGTGCATCATGGTGCCGACCGGCAACCCGGCGGGCGTCAGGACTATCGCTGACCTGGTCAAGCCGGAGGTGGAGATGATCGCGATTCCCAATCCGGAGGAGAACTCGGTGGGAAAGCACGCGGTAGAGGCGATTCGGGCGGCGGGGATCTGGGATCGAGTAGAGGATAGGATCCTCTACCCGCGCTTCGCGGCCGATGGCAAGGACGTGATCGCCCAAAATCGCGTGCAGGTGAGCATCGGCTACTACCCATGCGCGGTTGAAGTGCATGTCCCGGGGGAGGAGCCGGCCACGCCCCGCAACATCGAATTGGTCGGCCAAGTCTCGCCCGAACTCTACGATCCGTTCTATTGTGAGGGAGCTGTGATCAAGGGCTCTCCGAATCCGGAGGGAGGACGCATGTTGCTCGAGTTCATGACGACCCCTGAGGCGCAGGTTATCTTCGAGAAGTGGAGTTTCATCGCCGAGTCGGTGATTCCCGAGGGCGAGTGATAGGCCGCGGCCGTGGGCCTGAGGAGATACAAGAGGCGGCTTCCATCGCAGGTTGCGCCGGGCGAAGAGGGGTAATAGGAGTGTGGGGCCGGCGGGGAATAAGAACGGCTTCAGAACGGAGAATGGTGAATGGGTTCCATGAAGGAGAAAGTAGAGGCGGCTCTGGCCGAGGTCAGGCCGGCTCTTCAGCGTGACGGCGGCGACGTTGAGCTGGTAGAGGTGACGGAGGACTCTGTCGCCAAGGTTCGTCTGACCGGCGCTTGCCGCGGCTGTCCGATGGCTCAAATGACGTTACAGATGGGTATCGAGCGCGTGCTGAAGGAGAGGATTCCGGAACTGAAGGCTGTGGAAGCCGTAGCCTAGCCTGTTTGACAGAAGTACACCGATCGATGCTGGCGGCGGGTCAGACCGACCCGCCGTTTCGCTTTGTTGAGGCGCGCGGAAGTGGGCTACTTCCCCAGGAACCGGGAGCGGAGGGCCTCGATGGCATCCTCCCGGCTGGTAATCTCTCCGTCAATCTGCCGGTCGAGCAGATAGTCGAGCGCTTCGCCCACCTTTGGCCCCGGCTCGAGGCCGAGGAGGGCCATCACTTCGTCGCCGTTGAGCAGGGGTTTCATTCGCGCCAGCTCAGCGGCCTCTCCCACCCGCTGGATGCGGGCCCGCAGCTCGCCGAGGCGCTCCTCGAACTCCAGATAGTCGCGGGGGTCGCTGGCCGCCACGTCGGCTGCGGCCAGCGCGATGGCTGATTCGAGCTGGTCGCCGAGATCGAACATGAGCCGGCGCACGGCGGCCTCCGACCATTCGGAGCGGTAGTAAGGGATACGCAGATGATGCCGCACCAGGTGCGCCACTTGATTGGTCAGCCAGGCGGGCTGGCGGAGGCGTGAGAGGATGGTCCGGGAGCGCTCCTCCCCAATCGCCTCGTGACGATGGAAGTGGACTCCCGACGCGTCGCGAACGAAGCACTCGGGCTTGGCGATGTCGTGCAGCAGGGCGGCATAGCGGAGCGCCTTCTGGGCGGGCACGAGATCGACGGCTTCCAGGGTGTGTTCGAGCACATCCTTTATCTGGTCTCGTTCGCTCTCGGGTAGGTGGAGGCGAGTCAGTTCGGGAAGAGCGTGCTCGGCCAGGCCAAGCTCAACCATCAGACGGAGGCCGTCGGCTGGGTGCGATGACAGGAGCAGTCGATCGAGCTCATCCCTGATGCGCTCGCACGAGATTCGCGGCAGCTCCTTGGCGGACCGAGCGATGGCGGGCGCGGCCTCCGGGCCGAGCGCGAAGTCAAGCTGGGCGCAGAAACGCACCGCCCTCAGCATTCGCAGCGGGTCCTCGGCTATTCGTTCGGCCGCATCGCCGACGAAGCGGACAACCCGCGCGCGGAGATCGTCCTGACCTCTGAAGGGATCGAGGAGGTCGCCGCGGTGCAGGTCGCGGGCCATGGCGTTGATGGTGAAGTCCCGGCGAGACAGATCCGCTCGGATGTCATCGCCGAACGCGACTTGGGGCTTCCGGGAGACGCCGTTGTAGTCGTCGGAGCGGAAGGTGGTGATCTCGGCCTTGACGCCGTCCTTCTCCACCCCTACGGTGCCGAATCTCTCGCCGACCAGCCACACGGAGTCGGCCCACGACTCAACCCGCTCGCGGATCTCCTCTGGTCGCGCATCGGTGGCGAAATCGAGATCGCTGCTGGGACGATGGAGGAACTGATCTCGCAGGGAGCCGCCGACGAGGAAGAGCTGTCGGCCGGCAAAGGCCTTAGTGAACTGCCGGATCAGTTTCTCTGTCGGCATATCAGGACCGTGGCGCCTGGCTGAGCGACCTCCGGGCCGCTCCGGGTAGCCTTCACTCCGCCCCACGCTGTCCACTTCGTCACCTTCCGGTTGCCTCCTGCTGGTGAGCCGGCCAGCCGGGGCCGGGAAGCCGGCGGGGGGTCGCCCGGGGGAGCGGGCGACACCCGAGATTCAGGTCACGGGTTAGGTGCCCCGCAGAGAGGTTCGTCCCGAGGCGGAAACACACCTGTGAACGGGAGGTGCATGTCTCTGCGTTGCAGAGCTTTGGC